>URTH01000102.1 GCA_900550775.1 uncultured Eubacteriales bacterium
AAAAGAAAAAAGGCGTCATTGCCTGCTCCGCCGGGAACCATGCGCAGGGCGTGGCGCTTGCGGCGGCAAGAAGCGGCATCAAATCGCTGATTTGTATTCCGGACGGCGCACCGATTTCAAAGGTTGAGGCAACCAAGAGCTACGGCGCGGAGGTTTGTCTGGTAGAGGGCGCTTATGATGACGCCTACGAAAAGGCGGTCTCGCTGGTTGAAGAGACCGGCGCCACCTTTATTCACCCGTTTGATGACGAACAGGTCATTGCCGGTCAGGGTACCATCGGACTGGAAATTTTAGAGCAGCTGCCGGAGGTGGATGCGGTGATTGTGCCGGTCGGCGGCGGCGGTCTGATCAGCGGTGTGGCGTTTGCGCTGAAATCATTAAAGCCGGAAATCAAGATCTACGGCGTGCAGTCGGTCGGAGCGCCCTCAATGCAGAAGGCAATCCACGATCAGAAAATTGAGACGTTGCCGACTGTAAAGACCATCGCGGACGGTATCGCCGTAAAGCGACCCGGTGATCTTACGTATGAAATGGTACAAAAGTATGTCGATGAAATCGTAACCGTGACCGATGACGAGGTTTCGACGGCGATTCTGGAACTGATTGAGCAACAAAAGATGATTGCGGAGGGCGCCGGCGCCGTATCCGTTGCGGCGGCTATGTTCCACAAGGTTCCGATTGAAGGAAAGAATGTGGTTTGTCTGGTCTCCGGCGGTAATATTGACGTGACGATTTTGTCCCGTGTGATTGACCGCGGCTTGCGTAAAGCCGGACGGCTGGCAGAACTGATGATTGAACTGGTGGACAAGCCCGGACAGCTGCTTGGCGTATCGCAGATTATTTCGCGGCTTGGCGGTAACGTGGTGTCGGTATTCCATTCCCGTGCAGACGTGGATTTGGACATCAATGCTTGCGTACTGCGGATCTCGATGGAAACGAGAAATCAGGAGCATTTGGATGAAATCATCGCAGAGCTGACAAAACAGGGCTATCATATTATCAATGCAAAATAGACAGGAGGAAGAATAATGAAAAAAATACACACAAACCATGCACCGGAGGCAATCGGCCCGTATTCACAGGCGGTGATTGCCGGCGGAATGCTCTATACTTCCGGTCAGATTGCCATCAATCCGGCAACCGGTGAGGTGGAGGCAACGGATATCCAGGGTCAGACCGAGCAGATTATGAAGAATCTGGGCGCGATTTTGACCGAAGCCGGGAGCGATTTTAAAAAAGCGGTAAAGACAACTTGTTTTTTGGCGGATATGGGCGATTTTGCAGCATTTAACGACATTTATGGACAATATTTTACCGAAAAGCCGGCACGCTCCTGCGTGGCGGTAAAGACACTGCCGAAGGGCGTACTGGCAGAGGTAGAAGTGATCGCGGAGGTTTAACCTGTGCAATAGCAAACTGCGCAAACAGGAGGGGGTCTTATGCCAAACGGGAAAAAGTATACCGTAAAACAGGGCAGGGATAAGATGACGGCGGTCTGGTTATTTGCCGTGCTGACGGCGGTGCTGACCTATATGGTGATGCGCAACGTCAAGATGTACGGAGACGATTACTTTTATGCAACGTTTACCCAAAACGGGTGGAGCGGATATCTTTCGGCCAATCGGGATCACTACCTGCACTCCAACGGCCGTGCTATGGTACATGCCTTAGATGCGGTCGGCCTGATGCTGCCGCCTGCGGTTTGGCAGGTTTTTAACGCACTTCTGCTGGGAAGTATCGTTTTTTTAGGGGTGCGGCTGGCTTGCTCCGATCGCTTTGGCTGCGGATTTTTTGAGGGCTTTTGCGGTGCGGCGGTTCTTACATCGGTCATTTTGTATATGAATATCCGTTTAACTAACCAAAGCGTATACTGGCAGACAGGGTCCTGGAATTACGTGTTTCCCTTTGTGCTTTTGCTGATTTGCTGGTGTCTTTTATCCCGTCGCTGTGCCGGCAGGGGGAATGCGGCGCTGCTATCGCTGACGGCGCTGCTGTCGGCGGCAACCACGGAACAAAATGCCATGATGACAATCGGTATTTTTGTTTTGTATCTGCTGGATCAAAAGCTGGTGCGAAAGGAAAAGGCGGATCGTGCGGTTCTGACTGCGCTTATTTTTGCGTTCATCGGCGCGGCGACAGTTTTGGCTGCGCCGTCTCAGTGGAGCCGTTATGCGGACGAACAGCAAAAATTGACCGAGATGACAACGCCGCAGCTGATCCTGTTTAACGGAAAACAGATATTCAGTGACCTTTTTGTCAGCGATTATATGCGACCCTATCAGCTGATGTTTCTCGCATCGATTGTAATTTTTGTTGTTTCGGTGTCGAGAGGCATGCGGCTTGGGTGGAACATATTTTTCAAATTCTACGCGCTTTGCGGCATCCTTGTGATGGGGATAGCGCTTTGGGCATCCTATTTGGACGCACCCAATCTGCGTCCTTATCTGCTCCCGATCGGAATCATGGCGTTTTATGAGCTTGTAGGGGTGATACTGCTGTTTTGGTATTTGCTGCTCCGCCGCCCGGACGGATATCTGGTGCCGCTGACAGCGATTGTGCTTGCCGCAGGATCCCAGGGAATGATGCTGATCTCGCCGATGCTTGGCCCCAGAACCGTGCTTTGTGCGATTTTTCTGATCGGGATTGTTGCCGCCTATACCGTGATGCGGTTTTTACCGCTGAAAAAGGGAAAAAGCGAGACCAAGGTGTTGTTTGCAATGCTTTCCCTGGTGATGCTGGCGCATGCCTTTTTGGTATTTTTACCAACGGTGCAGGGATACCAGGCCAATGCGCCGATCGATGATCAAAACCGCGCACAGATTCAGGCTTTTTTGGAAAGCGGCGGCGATACCCTGGTGCAGTATAAAATGAAAGAGGATGACTATGGATGGTCGTTTCCTTATGTCAGCACGTATCATCAAAATTGGTACAAGCGCTATTATAAGCTCCCCTTTGATTTAGAGATCAGGTGGGAGGAAACAGAATAATGAAGCGGTGGCTACGGCCACCGCTTTTTTATCTATCCCCAACGGACTTTTCCCCACGATCGGGGAAATGACAAAAGAGACCGATTTTATGCAAA
Source organism: uncultured Eubacteriales bacterium (assembly GCA_900550775.1). Lineage (GTDB taxonomy): Bacteria > Bacillota > Clostridia > Monoglobales > Monoglobaceae > Ructibacterium. The sequence continues at coordinate 3,083 of URTH01000102.1, forward strand.
ATACGCTGTGGAAAACCTTGTGGATTGTGTGTGTTGTAATGGGACTGTAACGGTTTTGCAATCAAATTGCGGAAAAAATTTCTGCCAGGATACGGGTGACTTTTTGAAAGAACTGTGGTATACTAAAATTAAAGTATGCCGAAAAAAGGAAAAAATGCAGCGGCAAAAACACACGGCGAAAGGGGGAATCCGCATGGAAGAGAAGGCCTATCTTGCGATTGATTTAAAATCGTTTTATGCCTCGGTCGAATGTATGGAGCGGGGTCTGGATCCCTTAGATACGCACCTGGTTGTGGCGGATCAGAGCCGGACGGAAAAGACCATTTGCCTTGCAGTTTCTCCCTCGTTAAAGGCGTATGGGATTTCCGGCCGCGCCCGGTTGTTTGAGGTGGTGCAAAGAGTCAAGGCGGTCAATGAAAAGCGGCGGCAGGCGGCAAAAGGACGAAAACTTATGGGTGAGTCTTGTTCTGCCAAAGAACTGGCGGCATCGCCCAATCTGGCGCTTCAATATTTGGTCGCGCCGCCGCGCATGGCACATTATATGGAATACAGCACCAGGATTTATCAGATTTATTTAAAATATGTGGCGCCGGAGGACATGCATGTTTATTCGATTGACGAGGTATTCATGGATGTGACGCCCTATCTTGAAACCTATCGGATGACGGCGCGGCAGCTGGCGTCGGTGATTTTACAGGACGTTGTAGACAGCACCGGCATCACGGCAACGGCCGGGATCGGCACCAATCTGTATCTTTGCAAGGTTGCCATGGATATTGTTGCCAAAAAGATAGCGCCGGATCAAAACGGAGCGCGGATTGCCGAGCTTGATGAGACGCGTTACCGAGAGCTTTTGTGGACGCACCGGCCGCTGACGGATTTTTGGCGGGTGGGCAGCGGATATGCCAAAAAGCTGGAGGCAAACGGCCTTTACACCATGGGCGATATCGCAAGATGTTCCATCGGGAAACCCTATCAAACAAACAATGAGGATTTGCTCTACCGCCTGTTTGGCGTAAATGCGGAACTTTTGATTGACCATGCCTGGGGCTGGGAGCCATGTACAATTGATGCCATCAAGGCGTACCGCCCGGAAAACTTTAGTATGAGCAACGGACAGGTGCTGTCCTGCCCCTATTGTTTTGAAAAGGCCAAGCTGGTGCTGCGTGAGATGCTGGAGGCGGCCGCGCTGGAACTGGTGGATCAGGGATGGCTTACCGATCAGGTGGTTCTGACAGTCGGCTATGACGTTGAAAATTTGGGAAAACCGTATGCCAAGGGAATAAACACAGAGGAAATCAAGACGGATCGGTATGGCAGAAAGGTGCCAAAACCGGCGCACGGCACGGCAAACTTAAAGGAAAAAACGGCATCGGCAAGACAAATTACCGAGGCAGTGATTGCGCTGTATGACAAGATTGTCAATCCGTCGTTTTCGATTCGGCGGCTGAATATCTCGCTGAACCATTTGACGGATGAGCGCGACAGCACGAAAATCAAAGAACCGCAGCAGCTGAGCCTTTTTGTGGATTATGAGGCAGAGCGCGCCCGTGCGGAAGAAGAGCAAAAGCGGCTCAGCCGGGAAAAGCAGATGCAAAAGGCGATGATTGCCATCAAAAAGCGATATGGTAAAAACGCGGTGTTAAAGGGGCTGAATTTACAGGAGGGCGCCACCGGAAGAAACCGAAACAATCAGATCGGAGGGCATAAGGCATGAATCCTTACGAAGATATTATGCATCTGCCGCATCCGATCTCCCAAAAGCATCCGCAAATGTCGATGCACGCACGTGCGGCGCAGTTTGGCTCCTTTGCGGCGCTCCACGGCCATGAGGAGGCCATTGCGGAGACCGGGCGGCTGACGGATCAAAAAATTGAATTGGACGGTGATGAGCGGGAAAAGCTGGATCAAAAGCTTTTGCAGCTTTGTGAGCTGCTGGAGGAAGAAGAAAATGCCGATATTCGGCTGACCCACTTTATCCCCGATGAAAAAAAGACAGGCGGACGCTATCAAACGGAGCGTGTGACGGTGCGAAAGGTGGATTTTGATGCAAAATCCTTTCTTTTAACCGAAAATCGCAGTATTTTGGTGTGCAATATTTATGATTTTATCATTTTAAAAGAAGAATCCGACCGGGAAGCTTAGTCCACGGTCGGATTCTTCTTTTAATCATTTTTTAGTCGAGCAGCGCAGCGCCGATGACACCGGCATCGCTTTTTAAAGTTGAAATCTCAATCGGAATGTCACTTGTGAGCTTCGCCTTCAGCGGATCCAGCAAAAGCGCGCCGGCATTGCTGATGCCGCCGGTCAGTACGATCAGATCCGGGTCGAATACATAAATCAGCCCCCGGATTCCGGCAGCTAAGTAGTCGGTATAGCGGTCTAAGACCTTCTTTGCGGTTTCGCTGCCCTCTCGGATTGCCCGGAAGAACAGAATGCCGTCCATTCGGTCGCCGTTTTCATGGTACATGGCATATAGGCGGCTGCTTGGCGCCGAAAGCGCCGCGTCTTTGGCGTCATCGATCAGCGCCTTGGCAGAAGCGTATTGCTCCCAGCAACCCTTTTGACCACAGGGACATGCCTTGCCGTGGATATCGATGCAGATGTGCCCGATTTCACCGGCGCTGCCGCGCCCCTCATAGATTTTGTGATTTAAGACGATACCGCCGCCGACGCCGGTGCCCAGAGAAATCATAAGCAGATTTTCGCTCTTTTTGCCAATGCCGCAGATGTTTTCTGCCAGTGCCGCGCAGTTTGCGTCGTTGCTGACCGATACCGGAATATTCAGGCGCTGCTCCATCGCCTTCTTTAGATCAGTCTGGCAAAACGGCAGATTCACTGCACTGACCAATCCGTTGTGAATGGTGCCCGGCGTGCCGATGCCGACGCTGCTGACAAAGTGCTCCCGCATCAAGCCGCGGCACTCCTGCTCCATAGTGGAAATCAGGGTATCAACACTGTCTGCCACGGTCGGAACGCTCTTTTTGCAGATCAGCTTATTTTCCTCATCCAAAACGCCAAATTTGATTTCGGTGCCGCCGATATCAATACCGATCCGCTCTTTGGCATAGGCCTCTTTGTCGCAGACTAAGGTTACGTCCGGGTGCACCTTCAGCATGGAGGCAGGGTTCTCAGTAGAGATGCTGCTGTTGAGCAGCTCACGGATTGCGTGGTGCTTGCTTGCGCCGGTGGCAAGCAGAACAATCTTGCGTGCCTTTAAAATGGTGCCGATGCCCATGGTGAGCGCCTTGGTCGGTACATCTTCAATGCGGTCAAAGAAACGGGCGTTGGCCTCGATAGTGTTTTCGGTCAGGTCGGTTAAGTGGGTATAAGAATTCAGGCTTTCGTTCGGTTCGTTAAAGCCGATATGTCCGTTTTGGCCGATACCGAGAATCTGTAAGTCGATGCCGCCGTTTTCTTCAATCAGATGCTCAAAGTCCGCACACTCTTTTTCGGTATCTTCGCAGAGGCCGTTTAAAATGTGTGTGTT
>URTH01000103.1 GCA_900550775.1 uncultured Eubacteriales bacterium
GAACGGCGAGCTGAAGATAGTGCAAAAGAGACGATTGCAGTATTTCAAAATGAGATGCCGACTGCAGCGGATAGGCAGACCAAAACAAATCAAAGGAATCCCGGATTTTAAAGTAGTTGTCCGATGTTGTCGCAAAGATGGTGCCGGTCAAAATCCCGATAAAAAACAGAATGGAAATCCCCAAATATTCATAGCGGTGAACCGTAAGTGTGTTTGCAATGTCCGTATAAAGCTGATGATACCGTTTCATAAAAGTGCCTCCCGTAGTATTCCTGTTTTAATATATCATATGGCAGGAAGGAGGAAAAAAGAACCTGGAGCGGACAAAAGAAATGAGCGCCGATGTGTGCGCGGCGCTCCGGATTAAGATTCGTTATCCTGATAGATTTTACGGTATTTTGCCGGGGTAAGCCCTTCAAATTTAGAAAAGGTTCGCCCAAACGTTTTTTCGTTGGTAAAGCCGCTTTGCATATAGATATCGGAAAGAGAAAGCTCGGTATTGCGCAGCAGCGACTTTGCGTTTTCCACGCGGAGCCTTGCGATATACGAGGTCGGACTCTCACCGGTTGCGGCCTTAAACACCTTAGAGATATAATAGCTGGATCGTTTAAAGTGTTCACCGATGCTGGCTGCGTCCAGCGCTGGATTTGCGTATTGATCGCGGATATAATCGATCATCTGCGGCACCAGCTCGGTCGTTTTTACCGCCGGGTCGATGCCGTCCGTATCCGGAATGTTCCCCTTGGGGTCAAGACTCTGCGTTTCGCAGGCACGCTGTACCAGCTGGGTCAGCATGGTTAAGGTCTCGGAAATATTATCCGCATTGATGGATTGCAGCACGTCATGTACCATCTCCGGGCTTTTGGCGCCCTGTTTAAAATTGATGGTGTTGATGATTGCGTTTTCTAAGGTGAAAAGCAGAATCTTGCTTCTCTGGACATCCAGCGAGGAGATACACTGCTGGAAGATGGTGTCCAAAACAGAAAGCGCCGCCTTTTGGTCGCCGTTTGAGATGGCTGTGGTTAAATGATGTGTTTTCGTCTCAAAGGAGTCATAAAACTGTTTTTCCGTATTGAGGTTTTTGCGGTAAATTTCATCATAAAACACAAAGTTTTCCGAATTTCCGTCATGGAAACGGAGTGCCAGGAGCGCCTCGTTATACGCCCAGAACAGATTTTGCGTTCCCTCACGCACCATCGAGATACCGGTGTTGCAGTCAAAGGAAAAGTTCGTTTTTACAAAGGACAGCCCCTGTGAGACCGCACTGTGCAGCGTCGCCTTGTATACCTGGGCGTTTTGCATGTTCTTATAGCAGCAAATTCCGGCAATCAAGTCGTCAACCTGTGTGACATAGCAGACATCGCCGTTCACGCTGAGCAGTTCTTCCATGATATTTTGCAGGATAAAGAAGGTCGTGTTTGCGATTTCGTCATGCTCTAAGGTTTCCTCACCAAAAAGGTTTTGGTTGTTGTACGGCTTAAACAGAATGACCGAAAACAGCTGTGACGGAAAATGAACCGGCGGATTTTCCTCCAAAGACGGGCTGCCCTTCAGCAGACCGGTCAGATAGCTGATCAGCCGCTGATTTTGTTCCCGTACCTCCAGACTGTTCAGATTCCGTTTGCTTTCGATATAATCCTGAAGCGCGTCGTTGATGATGGCATAATCGTTGTTGCTCGATTCCTCGCCCATCTGCTTTTTATAAATTTTAATCAGCTTATTGAGCGGCTTGTAGTTGTAAATCGAAAAGATGACGCCGAGTGCACAGCAAAACAGCAGCGAGAAGAGGATAAATGCGATGCAGATGGTGCGCGTTCGGGTGACGGTCACGTAATATTCGGAATTGTCCGAAATGTAAAGGTACTTCCAATTGTTATAGGGAGATACCCGGCACAGGGTTGTCATTTCTTTATCGGTCACGATTTCGCCGTCCGTAAAGTCCTCATAATGCAGATCGCCGATGCTGTCGCTGGAGCGCATGACCACCCGGTCGGAGGAGTCCAAAATCACGATATTGGAAGAGGTATGACCGGAGCTTAACTGACTTTTTAAGATACTGTCATCCATGCGGACCACCAAAGTGGCGTAAACGTAGGAGTGACTGTCGTACTGCGGAAGCTGGAACATGATGTCAAGGTAGGAGCGCTGATCCTTATGAAAAATCATGTAGTTTCTGAGATTGGGCGTTTTCATCATGGCAACCCAATCCTCATAGTGGATATCCGAGTTTTTAAAGTGATAGGGATAAAAATTCCGCGATGTATCGGCTTGCGTATTGGAGACAACCCAGTCTTTGTCTGTAAAGTAGATGTACAGTCCACTAAAGTCGGTCGTGGATAGCAAATTCCCCAGATTTCCGCCCAATTGAATGGAAGATTGGGCACGGTTTTCGTCGTTCATGTCTGTAAAGGTTAATTGCTTTACATACTCGTTTGTAGCAATCGACGCCTGAAATCGGTTGGCCAGCTCCATATGGTGATCCATATTGGTAACGATCTTGTTCAGCGCCTCATTGTGGGTTTGATTGACGTATTCCTGTGTTGAGCGGATCAGCGAGGTATACAGATAGATGCTGCAGCAGGTTAAAATGGCACAAACCAAAAGATAAGAGAGCAGCCATATATACAGTGTACGGAAGTTATGGGTTTTTCCGTTCTGCGTTGCCCGAAACTGTCGGAATTTTGAAAACATAGCAGTCCTTGCTCCTTTCTTACCGATTGATTTTTCATCGATTTGTATTTATTCTTTACAACGGTGTTTTGGTTCTTTCTGTTTTCTTTGTGTTTTTGCTATACGCAATTATATAGTCATTTTAGGCTTCTGTCAAGAAAAATCCGCGCGTGTTTTGATAATGTCCTTTTTGGCGGCCAGTTTCATATTTGTCGGAAAACCGCGCGGTTCCAGTTGGCTATTTGTCCGTTTTGCGGCATATTTCCTAATTTTGTCCGTTGCAATGGAGCGGCTTTGCCCCTATAATAAATGCATAAGAAACATTGCGTGAGCAATAGCAAAAATTATTTAACCAGGAGGTTTTAGTTATGAAAAAAGGTGAGGAAAACAAAATGGAGAAACGTCGTTTTATAAAGTGTGTGTCAACCGCTGTGATTGCGGCCAGCCTGGCTATGGGATTTTCGGGCTGCGGACCGAGCAAGGGAACCGAGAGTGCAAGCGGTGATTCGCTGACCTATTGGGTTCGTCTGCATCCGAACATCGGAACCAGCGTAACCAATTTCGGTGAGACGCCGTTTGCAAAGGAATATGCAAAGAGAACCGGCATCAATGTTACATATATCCACCCGGCACAGGGACAGGAAAAAGAAAATCTGAATCTTTTGATTGCGTCCGGTGATCTGCCGGACATCATAGAGAGCGATTGGTTAGACCGCGACCCCGAATCCTCGATTGCGAAAAAGACGATTATCAAGTTAAATGATCTGATCGATTCTGACGCGCCCAATTTGAAACAATTTTTAAAGGATAATCCCGATATCGATAAGTCGGTACAGACGGACAGCGGCAGCTACTATGTTTTCCCGTTTATCCGTAACGGAGAAAAGCTGTTGTCCACCGCCGGATTTATTCTGCGCGGCGACTGGCTGGAAGAGCTCGGCATGGACGTGCCGGAGACCATCGATGAATGGGAGAAGGTATTGACCGCATTTAAAGAAAAGAAAGGGGCTGCCTGCCCGTTTGTGGGTCCGTCCTACATGCTCGCTTATTTTGCCGGTGCCTATGATATCGGCTACGATTTTTATGTTGATAACGGCAAGGTGAAATACGGCTGCTTAGAGGACAGCTTTAAGAGTTATTTGGAGACCATGAACCGTTGGTATCAAAAGGGTCTGATTGATAAAAACTTTGCACTGATGGATAACGACTATTTAACCACCAACATCTTAAACGGCGGCGCAGGCGCTTCCTTCGGTGCCGGCGGCGGTGCGCTGGGCGTTTGGAGCAACACGGCAAAGAATAACGGCGACAACAAGTATTCTCTGGTTGCTGCAAAATTCCCGTCCTCGAAAAAGGGGGAGACCCCGGAGTTTGGAAATAAGCAGTGGCCGTATTCTTCCTTAAACGGCGCAGCCATTACCGGCAAGAGCAAAAACGCCAAGCTTGCGGCAAAATTCCTGGATTATTCGTATTCGGAAGAGGGCAGCATGCTGAACAACTTCGGTATCGAGGGCGAGAGCTATGAGATGGTAGACGGTCAGCCCAAGTACACCGAGCTTGTAACCAACAATCCGGAAAAGCTTTCCATGGCACAGGCACTGACCATGTATGTCCGCGCAACAAACGAGGGCCCGTTTGTACAGGATGAGCGGTATATCGAACAGTACTATCAGCTGGATAACCAGAAAGAGGCGCTGGAGCGCTGGTCGGACAACAACCATCAAAAACATGCGCTGCCGCAGGTAACCCTGACCCAGGAGGAGCGTTCGGAGTACAGCAAGATTATGACCGACTTTACCACCTTCCGTGATGAAGCAATCGTTGCCTTTATCTTAGGTTCCAAGCCAATTTCGGAATTTGATTCGTTTGTCCGGGAGTGCAAGGATCGCAGAATCGACCGGGCAATTGAAATTTATCAGACGGCATATGACCGATTTATGAGCCGCTAATTCAGACTAGGAGCGATGAAAGATGCAATTTAAAAAATATGCTGCGGCAAAGCATAAGGACAGTCAAGGAACGCATATCCAAAGCGGCGGCGGGGAACTTTCGTTTTCCCGCCGCCTTGGGCGGGATTTAAAGCGTAACAAAACGATGTACCTGTTAATCATACCGGTGATCGTTTATTACTTTGTATTTTGTTACGTCCCCATGTACGGCGTGATTATGGCATTTCAGGAATACGACCCGGCACTCGGCATTATGCACAGTCCGTGGGTAGGGCTGCAGCAGTTTCGGGAGTTTTTTGCCAACGGTTATTTTTGGCGGCTGATCCGCAATACCCTGACGATTAGCTTTAGTTCTTTATTGTTTGGATTTCCGATGCCGATTGTGCTCGCACTGCTGCTCAACGAGGTGCGCTGCAAGGCGTTCCGTAAGAGCATTCAGACGGTATCCTACATGCCGCACTTTATCTCGGTTGTGGTTATGGTTGGCATTTTAAAAGAATTTACGGCGCCGGACGGCATTATCGGTCAGGTGTATGTGAAGCTGACCGGAAACGAAATTTCGATGCTCTCCAATCCCTCCTGTTTCGTCCCCTTGTTTGTCGGCTCTAACATCTGGGAGGGCGCCGGCTGGGATTCCATCATTTATCTTGCGGCGCTTGCCGGCGTAGACACCGAGCTATACGAGGCCTGCAAGATTGACGGCGGCGGCAGAATCCGCCAGCTTTTTACCGTAACGCTTCCCGGCATTTTGCCGACCATCATTACGCTTTTGATTTTGCGTCTGGGCGGTATATTAAATGTCGGCTATGAAAAGATTATTCTGATGTATTCGCCGCTCACCATGGAAACGGCGGATGTCATATCGACCTATGTCTACCGAAAAGGCCTTCAGGAGTTCAGCTGGAGCTACGGTACGGCGGTCGGACTTTTTAACTCGGCAGTGAATATTTTGTTCTTAATTCTCACCAATTATGTGAGCCGCAGAACGGCAGAAACCAGCCTCTGGTAAAGACAGCCTGTGAATTAAGAGATAGAAAGGAACGAAATTATGGAACATACAACGATTGGAAGAAGAATTTTTATGATCATCAACACGGTGCTGCTGCTGGGTTTTGGCTTTATCTGTCTTTATCCGATGTACTATGTAGTGATGGCATCGTTCAGTGACGCCAATCAATTGATGGCTTTTCGCGGTTTTTTATGGATGCCGATCAATGCAAACATCGAGTCATACCGTGCCATCGTAAAAAACAAGATGCTTTTTACCGGCTATGCAAACACCCTGTTTGTGGTGGGGGTATCGCTTTTGCTCAATATCACCATGACGTCGATCGGTGCATACTTTCTCTCCAGAAAAAATCTGATGCTCAAAAAGGCGGTCATGATTTACATTTTAATTACCATGTATTTTAGCGGCGGTATCATTCCGCTTTATTTAACGGTCAAAAATCTGGGACTATACAATTCCATCTGGTCTTTGATTATCCCTGCTGCGGTTAACACCTATAACCTGGTGATCATGCGGACATCGTTTGAGGCGATTCCGGACAGCCTAGTTGAGGCGGCTTTGATTGACGGAGCAGGACATATTCAGATCCTGATTAAAATTATTTTACCGCTGGCAAAGGCCACGGTTGCCGTTATGGTTTTGTACTACGGCGTTGCACACTGGAACTCCTGGTTCAATGCGATGCTGTTTTTAAACGACCGTGCCAAGTTCCCGCTGCAGCTGGTTCTGCGTGAAATCCTGATCCAGAACGACACGTCTGCAATGACGCAGGGCGGCGGACTTACCGATACCATAAACATTGCAAAGACCATTAAATATGCGGTAATTGTCGTATCAACTGTACCGATTTTGTGCGTGTATCCTTTCTTGCAAAAGTATTTTGCAAAGGGTGCTCTGG
>URTH01000104.1 GCA_900550775.1 uncultured Eubacteriales bacterium
GAAGACGCTATGTTGCGGATCGCCATCAGCGCGATCCTGTGCGCGCTGATCGCCTCCGTGCTGCTGATCAGTGCAAGACCGACATGGACAATGGTTTTGTCAACGTATGCGCTGGGGCTGCCTTTTGATCTGATCCACGCGGCGTCAACGGTGTTCTTTTTGTATTTTGCGGCAGAGCCGATGTGTGAAAAAATCGAGCGAGTCAAAAGAAAATACGGACTTTTGGAATAAGAAAAACCGATCGAAAAGTCCGGTAAAATAAAAATCGTGCACAAAATGCGTGAAAACGTCTTTTCGTCAAAAGGTTTTGAATTTTGGAAATCAACGGTGTATAATACGAGTTGTCAGAGTAATCCGACAGGCAGTTCGGGAATGAACATTCCGTGGACGGCCCGCCCCAACCCCATTACATAATGGAAAGGGGGTGTTGCTTATGGGAAAGACTATATTCAGAGCATTGTTTTTTACAATTATCTTTATGATAGTTTTTACTATAAAAGCAAGTTAGTCGCCCACACCGTCAAATGTAGCGACTAACTTTTAGTTCATATTTGGCGAGCCGTTCAAACGGACCGCCTTTTTCTATTATCATTATACATCTGAAAATCGATTTTGTCAACCGTGTGCCTAACAAAAATTTCATACTTGCAAGCAGACAGGGTTTTGACAGGAAACACCTTATATTATGCAAAGCGTTAAAACCTCACACATACGAAAACACGCATATCACCGTAAAAAGTGATATGCGTGTTTTGCTTTACAGCCTGTCCGTCGGCGGAATTTCATCATTCGCGCATCACACAAGCCGTTTCATAGCGTTTTATTGCGAAACTGCATCCTAAAAGCGTGCATTCCTATACAGCGCGGTTAACCTTGCCGGATCTAAGACATCTGGTGCAAGCATACACTTTTTTAGGGGTACCGTCAACAATTGCTCTAACCCGTCTGATGTTGGGCTTCCAAGCTTTGTTGGCCCGTCTGTGAGAGTGAGAAACCTTAATACCAAAGGTAACGCCCTTGCCGCAAACTTCACATTTTGCCATATAGATACACCTCCTTAACAGTGCAAAACTAAATTCAACTCGAACTATTATACCAGAAACTTGTCAAGATTGCAAGTGTTTTTTAAAAAAATAATCGAAAATTTTTCCGACGCCTGCGCAGCACGAAAACTTGTGAAAATTTCCGCGGATATCCCTTGCAAAAGACGGGTATTCATAGTATAATGGGAATGATAAAATAGATGGGGTGTATGCAATAGCGCATACATAAAAAGAGGTGTCATACTATGGAAAACTTCAGCGTAGAACTGAATAAAGTTGTAAGTGAGATGAAGCTGGAGAAGCTCTATTACCCGGAACGTGAAATTCTGATCGAAACGGCAGATTTAAACCGTCCCGGATTGCAGCTTACCGGTTTTTTTGATTATTTTGATCCGATGCGGATTCAGGTCTTTGGTATGGTAGAAAATACCTATCTTGCCACGCTGACCTCCGAGGAGCGGTATCAGTGCTTAAAGCATTTGTTTGAAAAGCATGTCACCGCGGTGGTGCTGACCCGAAACGGCAATGCCTCGCCGGAGATGATGATGCTGGCGCAGGAATTTGATATTCCCGTTTTGCGATCGCCGCATTCAACCTCTTATTTTACCAGTACGCTCAACGCATACCTGAACGTAGAGCTTGCGCCGAGAATCACCCGGCACGGGGTGTTGGTTGAGGTCTACGGCCAGGGCGTTTTGATTATGGGCGACAGCGGCGTGGGAAAGAGTGAGGCCGCTGTGGAGCTGATTAAGCGCGGCCACCGTCTGGTTGCCGACGACGCGGTAGAAATCAAAAAGGTGTCGTCAAAATCCCTGGTTGGCTTTTCGCCGGACATTATACGGCACTTTATTGAGATCCGCGGTATCGGGATTGTTGACGTAAAAAACATCTTTGGTATGGGCGCCGTAAAGGAATCGGAAAAGATTGATCTGATTATTCATCTGGAGGCGTGGGAGCACGGAAAGCAGTATGACCGTCTGGGTCTGGTCGATGAGTACACCAATATTTTGGGGCTTGATATTCCGTCCCTGACGATTCCGGTGCGGCCGGGGCGTAACCTTGCCGTGATTTTTGAGGTTGCCGCGATGAATAACCGCCAGAAGAAGCTGGGCTATAACGCCGCAGAGGAATTAAACCGCAGAATTTCGGAGCATGTCGGCGGTGCGTTCGGCGCAAACGGCTGAGAAGCGCCGCAAAAAGTGCACGGCGAACGGACAGAGAACATAGACAGAAGGAAGTAAGAAAAGAGGGGAACTTGCATGAAAATATTGACAGATACGCATACCCACACAAACTGCAGCGACCACGCCTTTAGCACCGTGGCGGAAAATCTGGCGATGGCAAAGCGGCGCGGTCTGGATCTGATCTGCATGACAGACCACGCGCCGGCGATCCCGGATGCACCGCATATATGGCATTTCAGTACCATGCACGATCTGCCGAAGGAGGTTGACGGCGTGCGGCTGCTCAAGGGAATCGAGGCAAATGTTTTGGATGATGAGGGACATTTGGATGTTCCGAAATCCGTGCAGGAAGGGGCGGATATGATGATCGCGTCCATGCATACGCCGTGCTATCACAGCACGTCAAAGGAGGCGCATACCGCCGCCTGGCTGAACGTGATTCAAAATCCGTATGTTACCATATTGGGGCATACCGGGGATCAGAGATTTGACTTTGACCACGAGACGGTCATTGCTGCAGCAAAGAAAGCCAATAAATGTATCGAGATTAACAACCATTCCTTTGAGGCACGTGCCGGCAGCCGTGAGAATTGCCGCGATATTGCGCTGATCTGCAAAAAGCTGGGCGCAAAAATCGTTGTCAGCTCGGACGCGCACAACTGTTATCAGATCGGCATATTCGACCACGCGATCGCCATGCTGGAGGAAATCGACTTCCCGGAGGAATTGATTATGAATGTGAACGGGGCGCGGTTTCTTGCCTTTTTAAAGGAATTTCACAGTAGGGAGGCGGCCGGATGATTGCAGATACAGTGGTACGCCTGGTCTCTGAGATTGTCGGCCCCTGCATGGTAAAGGTGGGAGAGCCGATGAGCAGGCATACAACCTTTCGGGCAGGCGGCAATGCCGATTTGTGGATTGAACCGTCGGAAACCGGCGAGATCCGTGCGGTATGCAAGCTGCTGCGGCAGCTTAAGATTCCCTATATGTTTTTGGGGAACGGTTCAAACGTGCTGGTGGGTGACCGCGGCATCCGCGGCGCCGTAATCAGCCTTGGCAACGCCTATGCCGACTGCACGGCGGAGGGAAACATAATCCGTGCCCAGGCAGGGATTAAACTGTCAAGACTTGCAAACTATGCCCTCGGAAACGCGCTGACCGGGCTGGAGTTTGCCGCGGGGATACCGGGGACGCTGGGCGGTGCCTTATATATGAATGCCGGCGCCTATGACGGAGAGATGAAACAAATTGTAAGCAGCGTGCAGTACCTGGATGAGAAGAACATGCTGCAGACGCTTGCGGCAAAGGATTTGGAATTTGGTTATCGAAAGAGTGTTTTTATGCAGCACCCGGATTGGGTTATCCTGGGGGCAGATATGACGCTCTGCGAGGGAGACACGGCGCAAATCCGCGCGAAGATGGACGATCTGGCAAAGCGGCGGAAAGAAAAGCAGCCGCTGCAGTATCCGAGCGCAGGGAGTACCTTCCGCCGCCCGGAGGGGTATTTTGCAGGCAAGCTGATTCAGGACGCCGGGCTGATGGGGCTGCGCGTCGGCGGCGCATCCGTTTCGACCAAGCATGCCGGGTTTATTGTCAACGACCAAAATGCGACTGCGGCGGAAATCCGCACGCTGATTGAGACGGTACAAAATAAGGTGGAAGAAAAATTCGGGGTACGCCTTATGCCGGAGGTTCGGTTTTTAGGGGAATTTTAATTGAGAAGTGCGTTACCAAAGAGGTGAGAAGTTATGAAATTCATTATCATTACCGGGATGAGCGGCGCCGGAAAATCCCAGGTGGTAAAGGCGCTGGAGGATTTGGGCTGCTACTGCGTGGATAATATGCCGCCGGAGCTGATCCCCAAATTTGCCGAGATTTATCATCGGTCGGCCAAGCCGCAGGATATGGCGGCCTTGGTTTGTGATATCCGGGGCGGTGACTTGTTCCGGGAACTGGACGCGAATTTAGACCAGCTTTCAGAGCTTGGCTATGATTATGAGATTTTGTTTTTGGAGGCGAGCGAGGAAGTCCTCTTAAAGCGCTATAAAGAGACAAGACGGGAGCATCCGCTCTCAATCGGCGGCCGGATCTTGGATGGGGTTCGCCGTGAGCGGACGCTTTTGGATGATATTCGCAAACGGGCAACGCACATTGTGGATACCTCCAGAATGTCCACGGCGCAGCTGAAAGCGCATATTGCCTCGATTTACGGCGGCGCAAGGGATTTTTCTATGACCATTCATGTGGTGTCCTTTGGGTTTAAGTATGGGATCCCCCTGGATGCGGATCTTGTGTTTGACGTACGCTTTTTGCCAAATCCCTTTTATATTCCCGAACTTCGGGAGCATACAGGGCTGGAAACCTGTGTGCGCGACTACGTGATGGACTACGCACAAAGCCGGGAGTTTGTCAAAAAGCTGGTCGATATGATGGAATATTTGATTCCGCACTATGAAAAAGAAGGAAAGGCGCAGCTGGTGATCGGGATCGGCTGTACCGGAGGACACCACCGCAGCGTGACTATTGCCGAAGAACTTCATAAGCAGCTTTTGCGCAGCGGACACCATGTTTTGGCGTCGCATCGTGATATTCAAAAAGGAATTTGACGGAGACAAAAAGGGTGGATATGATGAAGGAAACAAACAGATCCGATCATCCGAACATTGTTGCCATCGGCGGCGGAACCGGGCTTTCAACCATGCTGCGCGGCCTGAAAAGCTACACCGATCACATTACGGCGGTTGTCAGTGTGGCCGATGACGGCGGTGGCAGCGGCATGCTGCGACGGGATTTACATATGCTGCCGCCGGGCGATATCCGAAACTGTATCCTGGCCCTGGCAAAGACCGAGCCGGTGATGGAGCGCTTGCTGCAATGCCGATTCCGTCAGGGATCGCTGCGCGGCCAGAATTTCGGCAATTTGTTTTTGGCTGCCATGAACGAGATTTTTGACGGCGATTTTGTCAAGGCGGTGCAAAACGTCAATGAGGTTTTAAGGGTGCAGGGCGAGGTGCTGCCGGTGACGGCGACCGATGTCGAACTGGCGGCAGAGCTGGATGACGGCGAACAGGTGATCGGCGAATCGACCATCGGCCATAGCGCAAGCGATAAAAACCGAATCAAACGGATCTGGCTGCAGCACAAAAATCCGATGCATCAGGAGCCGATTACCATGATCCCGGAGGTCGCGGAGGCGATTGCCAAGGCGGATCTGATTACCTTAGGCCCCGGCAGCCTTTATACCAGCATACTGCCGAATCTGGTGGTTCCGGGCGTGGCCTCGGCAATCCGGGATTCGCATGCACCGGTTTTATATATTAACAATATCATGACGCAGCCCGGTGAGACGGACGGCTATACCGCCTTTGACCATGTGCAGGCGATTTTAGATCATACCGGCGCGGACTTTTTGGACTATTGCATTGTCAATCAGCAGCCGATCAATACGCCGCTGCTCTCCAAATATATGGAGCAGGACGCCGAGGCGGTTGTTCTGGATGAGGAACGCTTTGCAAAAACCAAGATCAAGTGGATCAAACGGGATTTGGTGGGCATTTACCAAAACCGCTATATCCGGCATGATGTGGAAGTGCTGGCCGATACGATCTTTGATGTTCTCCGCTATGTGCGTCTGCACGATCGGGAGCTTGTCAGTGAGGAGGGGGTTCGTCTGTACCACCCTGCCCGAAGAAGAAATCAGGAAAACAGGAAATGAGGGGTTGCAATGAAATCATTTTCTCAGTTAACCAAGGAAGAACTTTTTAAACAGGAGAATCAGCACCGCTGCTGCGACCGTGCCGAGCTTGCCGGAATGCTGTTGTTCGGTGCGGCGCTCTCGGAGCGCGCGGTGCGCTTTGTGACAGAAAATCAGGATGTTTTGGGCAGCTTTGCCAATCTTTGCCGCACCATGGGAATGGAGGCAAAGGCGGCGCAGAGCAGTGAAAACAGTGCGCGTTACGTTGCGGAAATCAGCGATGCCACGGCGATCCTGCAGCTGCTTTATGATTTGCATCTTACCGATCCGTCAAGCGGAATGATTCGGTACCGCATCGCAAAGGAGCTTACGGAAAACGATTGCTGCCGCCGCGCATTTTGCAAGGGCGCTTTTTTGAGCGGCGGTACGGTGATTGACCCAAAAAAGAATTATAATATGGAATTTGTCACGCCTTACCTTGGACTTGGACGGGACATGCAGCAGCTGCTTTACGATATCGGGTTTTCGTTTAAGATGGCAGGGCGGCAGTCAAAATATGTGTTGTATTTAAAAAACAGTGAAAGTATTTCGGACTTT
>URTH01000105.1 GCA_900550775.1 uncultured Eubacteriales bacterium
AAAGACCGCGCTTGCGGCCGGCGCAAATGGCTTTGAAAGTGTGGTTGCCGTCATCGGCACGCCGCTGATGATTACGATTGCCTGCGTTTTGTTATACCTTGCCATCGTCAAGCAGTTTGAACCGCTTCTGCTTTTGCCGATCGCGTTTGGTATGCTGCTGTCCAACCTGCCGATGTTTGCAAATTCCGGCGCCATTATGATGCATCCGGAATTTTTCACAGACGAGGCATACTTCATTAACGGACATCTCGATATGCAGCGTATTTTTGCTGAGGGCGGTCTGCTGGATATGCTGTACCTCGGCGTAAAGCTGGGTATCTATCCGCCGCTGATCTTTCTCGGCATCGGCGTAATGACCGACTTTGGCCCGCTGATTGCAAACCCGAAGAGCATTCTTTTGGGTGCGGCAGCACAGCTCGGCGTGTTCTTTACCTTTTTGGGCGCACTGGTGCTCAGCGCCTGCGTGCCCGGCATTCACTTTGGTGTCAATGAGGCGGCCTCCATTGGTATCATCGGCGGTGCGGACGGCCCGACCGCCATCTATGTTACCAAAACGCTGGCGCCTGCGCTGCTCCCGGCGATTGCCATTGCCGCTTATTCTTACATGGCTTTGATTCCGGTGATTCAGCCGCCGATCATGAAATTACTGACCACAAAAAAAGAGCGTCAGATCGTCATGGAACAGCTCCGTCCGGTCAGCAAGACGGAAAAAATTATCTTCCCGATCGTGGTTACCATCGTTGTAGCCCTGATCGTGCCGGACGCAGTTTCTCTGGTCGGTATGCTGATGTTGGGTAACCTCGCAAAGGAATGCGGCGTGGTCGACCGTCTGACCAAGACCGCACAAAACGGTCTGATGAACACCATCACGATCTTCTTGGGATTAACCGTCGGTGCGACCGCCAAAGCCAGCACCTTCTTAACGGCAGAGACCTTAGGTATTGTCGTTTTGGGTCTGATCGCATTCTGCTTCAGTACGGCCGGCGGACTGCTGCTTGGTAAGCTGATGTGCAAGCTGACCGGCGGCAAGGTAAATCCGCTGATCGGCAGCGCCGGTGTATCCGCCGTGCCGATGGCAGCGAGAGTATCGCAGACCGTAGGTCAAAAAGAGAACCCCTCCAACTTCCTGCTCATGCACGCCATGGGTCCGAACGTTGCAGGCGTTATCGGCAGCGCCGTTGCTGCCGGCGTATTCTTATCCATGTTCTCTTGATAATATCATGCAAAACGCATAAAATTGATTAAAGGAGGTATTTTTTATGGGCAAGGTTGGAATTACCGAAACCATATGCCGTGACGCACACCAGTCACTGATTGCAACCCGTATGACCACCGAGGAAATGCTCCCGGCGCTGCCCCTGATGGACAAGGCCGGCTACCACGCCTTAGAGGTATGGGGCGGTGCAACCTTTGACGCCTGCCTGCGCTTTTTGAACGAGGATCCGTGGGAGAGACTCAGAAAGATCCGCGCTAAGGTCAAGAACACGAAGCTCCAGATGCTCTTCCGCGGCCAGAACGTATTGGGTTACCGTCATTATGCTGATGACGTGGTGGAGTATTTTGTACAAAAGTCCATCGCAAACGGCATTGACATTATCCGTATTTTTGACGCATTGAACGATGTCCGCAATCTGCAGACCGCCATCAATGCAACCAAAAAGGAGGGCGGCCATGTACAGGCTGCCATCTCCTATACCATCAGTCCGGTTCATAACAACGAATTTTTCGTAAAGCTTGCAAAGCAGTATGCAGACTGCGGTGCAGACTCGATCTGCATTAAGGATATGGCCGGTCTGCTGACGCCGTACAACGCTTATGATCTGGTAAAACAAATCAAAGCCGCCGTGAAGGTTCCGCTGGAGCTGCACACCCACTACACCAGCGGTGTAGCGTCCATGACCTATTTAAAGGCCATTGAAGCCGGCGTTGATATCGTGGACTGTGCGCTTTCTCCGATGGCGCTCGGCACCTCGCAGCCGCCGACCGAACCGTTGGTGGCAACCCTGCAGGGCACCGAGTACGACACCGGTATGGATCTGGATTTACTCACCCAGATTGCCGATTACTTTAAACCCCTGCGTGAGAAATATCTGGAAAGCGGCCTGATGAGCACCAAGGTTTTGGGTGTTGACATTAACACCTTAAAGTACCAGGTACCGGGCGGCATGCTCTCCAACCTGGTTTCTCAGCTGAAGCAGCAGGGCAAGGAAGACAAGCTGGACGAAGTATTAAAGGAAGTTCCGAGAGTCCGCGAGGATCTCGGTTATCCGCCGCTGGTTACCCCAACCAGCCAGATTGTCGGCACCCAGGCCGTGCTCAACGTCATTATGGGCGAGCGGTATAAGATGGTATCGAAAGAAACCAAGGGCATCTGCAAGGGTGAATACGGTCAGACGCCTGTTCCCATTAAAGAGGAGTTCCGCAAAAGGATTATCGGGGACGAAAAGGCGATTACCTGCCGTCCGGCAGATCTCTTAAAGCCGGAGCTTGATAAGCTGAAAAAGGAATGCGCCGAATGGATCGAGCAGCCGGAGGACGTTCTCTCCTATGCGCTGTTTGACCAGGTTGCCGTTAAGTTCTTTGAGCAGCGCCGCGCACAAAAATACAAGGTGGATAAAGACCTCGTAAATATGCAGGATAAAACGCATTACATTTAATGCAGCAAACACCAAGGGCGGAGGAAAACCTCCGCCCTTTTGATATGACCGAAACACTAAAAATATGTGGTCAGCTATTTTACGCTGGAGACAGCAGTCCTTTCTTCATTCTGTTAAAAATGTTCTTAAGTCATTGTTGATTTCTTCGCCATCTCGAAGGTCTCGATAGATGTAATCATTCATTTCATAAATAAAATTTCTTCCATACGCGCCTGGAAAGCTATCAAAGGATTTTCCATTTCCAACCTGATAGTTTCTCCAACTATCCTGCACCCGATAATTACCGGTGTTATGACGATTCACGTTTTTAAATGGATTTTGATACCCCTGTTCGTTTGGCCCTCCGGAATAAACGCCGATTGGCGTGTCACTAGGTAGTCTTTTGACGATATCCAAATAGTCAAGAATTTTTTTATGTTTTTCTGTATTTCTCACCGAATAGTCTTCATCATCCCGGCCTGTAATGGCGCTCATATCAAATTCCATTTCAATTCCCATTTTACACCGTGTAACATCGTTGGAATTTAAACCTAAATTTGAATTCCAGGCATTCCACTCACTAACTTTGTATGCTAGCTTCATAAACTCATTGCGATTCAGTCCCTTTGTATCTTCATAAAAGAATGTTCCGGGCTGAAATATGACGGTATTAAATAATGGACGTCCTAAATAGTCGCATTTTTCTACAACGTTTTCAACACGGGTAAAAAAACCATCCGCATTCACATCTCCCTAGTTATCGCCACCTCCCAACCGAAAAAAAGGAATCCACAAAAGTTGTCCTCCTTGCTCATTATGAACCCAGCTTGAAACTCCTTGGGCATATTCCTCATCTACCCCATCTTCGCCGTAATACACACCCGCAACCGCTCTTCTATAACTTCCAAGATTTTCAAGTACCTGTTCATAAATTCCCGGATGGCCATCCGGATCATGTACATATTTTCCATTTTTCAAATCCATTTTCAAGCTAACCAGTGTTCTTGGGTAATTCTCTGCGGCGCCAACATAAAATTTTGGCAGTTCTACTTCCAATCCGTAATCGTTAAGACGCTCTGCCGCATTTATAAACTTATGAATGACATCTATCTGCCACGCTGCACTTTCATCCTTGACCTTCCAGTCATCAAAATTGTTCTCAGAATCTCTCATATTCTGCGCATCTCGGTACTGTAGCACAAAGTTTGTCTTTCCACCAGTCTGAATCAGCCAGTTCATAGCATCCATCTCGGTAAAGCTATAATTGTTATAACGATTGGCAAATCCGATAATGTCAGACAGATTTGGTGCATCGTCTTTTATTGGTGGCCGATCCCACGCCCCGTAAATTACCTGATAGGTATTTCGATTTTTTTCTGATCGGTTAATGCCACCAAGTGCATTAATATAGTTCTCCAGCTTAATCGTATCGTACATAAGCTCGTCATAGTCCGGTGCTTTCACAAATCCGTATAAAAAATTGTTATATAACTGTAAGGATTTTTCGGTAAGCAAAGTTGTTCCTTTTTCCTCATTGGCGACTTTAGCCGCTGCAATTGTACCGTATTCTGTCACCCCAAGCCTGCTTGCACAGTAAGCACCGTATACCTTAGACGGATCTCCAAGCTTATGATTGCAGCGCGCACAACGATTGCCCGTATAAGCAATTTTCTGATTGTCCATATTTTCCCCTGCACCTTGAGAATACTCCTGATCCATTCCGTACCATTCATTTCTTTCCATTTTTATTCTCCTTTAGAATTTAAATTTTTAACATCTGCATTATACACGATAGTCCAGTGACATGGAGTGCCATCTTAAAAGTTGTATAATATCCTCAAAAAGGGCTTGCAATCATCGCGGAAATGCAGTATACTCTAGATGTAAAAACTTTCCAATCAAATGCACGTACTCGACCTTGTATGCAAAAAGGTGATGTTTTTTTCATTACAGGGCATATCGGGTTCGACTTCCGTGCGCCCGGATCGGAGGAATTATGATGAAACAATGGATTGCCGGAATGCTGAGTACGGCTCTGATCTTCGCACTTTTACCCGGCGCGGCTCTCGCAGAAGAACCCGACAGCGCATTTAAAACAGTGTCTGACTTAAAAGTGGGGGACTATATTCAGTTTGGAAACTATGATAACGCACCGATTATCTGGCGTTATGCTGCCAATGATGAAAACGGCAAGCTTGTGCTTAGCGACAAAGTCCTTTGCGAAAAGATCTTTGATGACGCTGCGATAAATCCATATTACGGTTCGCATCGTCGACGGCGCGTACGGGGCGTTCAGGAAGAGAAAAGCTATGATTGGGCGGACAGCAATGTCCGCTCCTGGCTGAACTCCAAAGCGCCGGAAAGAGGCATCCGCTGGTTATGCGGAACACAATTTCCCACCTCCTATTATCACGATGACGGATTTTTGTCGGACGCACATTTTTCACCCCTTGACCGGGCGGCCATAAAAAAAGTACATCAAAAGAGTTTGCTTGGCAAAATGGACGCAGAATGCGCGGTAGGCGGTGAAGTGCAATATTGGGGAAAAGCGCCTGACCGCATTGCTTTTGCGCTGGAATATTATGATAAAATCAGCTATGAATACGTAGACGATATGATGTTTTTGCCGGACGATATGCAGCTGTATCATATATGGGAAAACCGCCATATCCTCGGCGACACCTATCTCTGGGGCGAGATGACGCCGCAGCTGGCAGAGCATTTGGGAACAAGAATGGAAGAGGCGCCTGCCTGGTATCCATATGCAGAGGATGCGGAGTTGAATTGCCGCTATTTTACGCGCACGCCATGGTCCTATAAAGTCACGTCAAGTCCATTTGACGATCACGATTCCGACGATAAAGTCCTGATTGTGCCGGCATATCCCAACGAAAACGGAGATTATCCCGGTTTTCATTCCGCCGATGCTGATGACCTTGCCGGAATCCGTCCCGCCTTTTATCTCAATGGGGAAAATGCGCAAATCCTCTCCGGCGGCGGAACAACCGACAACCCTTACGTGATAACAGGCCTTTGGGCACCGGCAGACGGCAACGACGGCGCCATCGAGGGCACCACACCGGCGCCATCCCTCGGAATATCCATTTACGTCAACGAAAGCCCGGTATGGGATATCAATGATGTTGTCTACGGCCCGATATTGGAAAATGACCGTATCTATCTGCCCGGCGGTCAGGCAGAGTCCTGGTTTGATTTTCAATTTGCGCACGAGCCGGAAGAAGATGGAACTCACGTATATCAAAAAAGCGACCCGGACGCAGAAGACTTTTATTTTAGGGTAAAGGCCAACGATCCAGTGGTAAGGAGTAATCCGCTTGACTGTACCGCTTATAAAGAAACGGCATGGATCGTTGCCCCAATGGAGAGGGATGGAATTTTCTACCTGCCGCTTCGGGCGCTGGCCGAATATTTAGGTTATACGGTGGAATGGATTGATGAAGAACAAAAGGTCATCATTACCAAAACCTATGAATCGGCTTTGGAGAATTAAAAATTCACAAGGAGAGATCATCATGAAACGATGGATTACCGGAATACTGAGTGCCGTTCTGCTCTCCGCGATCCTGCCCGGTACCGCCTTTGCAGAAGAATCCAATGCGGCGGCAAAAACGGTATCCGACCTGAAAATCGGGGACTACCTTCAGTTTGGAAATTATAATGACGCGCCGATTCTCTGGCGCTACGCCGCAGATGATGAAAACGGCAAGCTAATGCTTTGCGACAAGGTCATTTGTGTCAAGGTCTATGACACCGGCACAAACAGTCCCGGTTTTGGATCGCATCATCGCCGATGGAAAGTTGTCGGAACAACA
>URTH01000106.1 GCA_900550775.1 uncultured Eubacteriales bacterium
CGATCAGCAGTCCGATTGCCAGCACGTCCAAAACCATCCCGACCGAGAGTTTTTTCTTTTTACAATAGATCAAAATTGTCAGGCAGGCGCCGATCACGCCGCCATAGATTGCCAGACCGCCGCTGCGGATATCCAGGATAGAAAGCCAGTCATCCCGATACATATCCCAGCTGAACGCGACATAGTAGAGCCGCGCGCCGACGATTGCCGCCGGCACTGCAAGCAGAATCATATTCAGCAAATCGTCCTGGCTCAAGCCGACCCGTTTGGATTCATAAAATCCGTACAAAATCGCAAGGCAAAGACCGGCGGCAATCATCAGTCCGTACCAATAGACCGAAACGCCGAAAATCCGAAACGCAACCCGGCTGACCTCAAAATCAAGGCCAAGGCCGGAAAATGTAATTTGGTTAATCAACTTTGACACCCCCTCAGATCGCATACGCCGCAAGCCGGCTAGGCTTGATCGGCATCCGGTGGCCGAACCACCGAAAGCACCGCGTTTTTGGTATCAAAATGGGTGCGCAGCCGCGCGTCAACGGCCTCTTTGGTGACGGCTGACACCGCCGCGCGGAACGAAAGCGGATCATCGCCTGCCATCAGTCGGCGAAGCAGCGCGTTGCCCATCCGCTCCACACTGTTAAAGGTGCGGATATAACCGGCGATCAGCACCTTTTTGGCCCGCGCCAGCTCTTCCTCTAAAATACCGCTTTGCTGCAACTCCTCCAACCGGCCGAGCACTCTTTGGTACACCTGCTCCGGATCCTTGGATTCGCCGCCGATTAAGGTAAAGCCATAGCTTTTGGAGCGTTCCGTCTCCGCGTCAAAGGAACTGTCAATGAGTCCCTCTTCGTAAAGCTGCATATAAAAATCACTGCTCTTGCCAAAGGCAGATTCCAAAATCAGCTCGGTCGCGATTTCCTTTTGCTCCCGCTCTGCCGCGTCACCGCCAAGATCGTGATCCTTAAACCCGATCCGAAACATCGGCTGCGCCACCAAAAGCCGCTGTTCGATCTTTTCTGTATTCCGCGCCGCCGGCTCACTTACCTTGGCACGCGGAATCTGTCCGAGATTCTTTGCCGCGTCAACATGCCGATCCACATAGGAAAGCGCCGTTTCCATATCAATATCCCCCACCAGAACCAGCATCATATTTGCCGGGTTATAAAAGGTGCGGTAGCAATCATACAAAAGCTTCGGCGTGATATGCGAGATGCTCTCCACCGTACCGGCAATATCCAGCTTGACCGGATGGTTGCGGTACATCGCCGAGAGCGCATTGAAGAACACGCGCCAGTCCGGGTCGTCATCGTACATGCGGATTTCCTGGCCGATGATGCCCTGCTCCTTTGCCACGTTTTCATCCGTAAAATACGGGTGATTGACAAATTCCAAAAGGATATCCAGATTTTCATAAAAATGGTCGGTACACGAGAACAAATATGCCGTCATATCAAAACTGGTAAACGCATTGCTGCTGGCGCCCGTTTTTGCAAACAGGTCAAACGCGTTGCCGCCGTCCTCCTGTTCAAACAGCTTATGCTCCAGATAATGCGCAATGCCGTCCGGCACGGTCGTCATTTCCGCATCGCCCGGCACAAGAAAGCTTCGGTCAATGGAACCGTACTCCGTCCCGTAAATCGCATAGTATTTGTTAAATCCCTTTTTGGGAAACACATAAACGCGCAGGCCGCTTTCGTGTACCGTATACTGCATTTCCTCGCCCAGCTGCTCGTTTCTTACGGTTTTAATCTTCATGCTGCGCATCCTCCCCTCCGCTTTCGATTCCCTTTAAGAAGTAAATGGTATCCGGCGTCACTTTTTGCATGACGTCTTTGATCTCCTCCCGCGTGACGGCATTTAAGCACTGCAGCAGGGCATCCAAATCCTGTTGCTGCCCCATCATAACCTGACTTAAATAATAGTCCTCCATGCCGCGGAGGCTGTCTTTGATCGAATGGATTCCCGTTGCCATGTATTTTTTGGCCGCGGCAATCTCCGCGTCCGTGATCTCGCCCTGTTTCATCTTATCAAGCTGCACCATAATCTCGTCATACGCCGCCTGATAATTTTTGGTCTCAATGCCGGAGCTGATCATCATCACGCTCTTCATACGGTCGGTACGGCAGCCGGCGTAATAGGCCAGGCTCAGCTTTTCACGCACATTCTGAAACAGCTTGGAAAACGGACTGCCGCCAAAGATGCAGCTTGCCAGCATCAGCGCATAATATTCCTTTGCCGTCGGCTCTACACCGCAGCACAGGCCGATGGCAAGCTTGCTCTGCGCGACATCGATCTCTTCCACAATTTTTTGCACCGCCTTGCGGTTTGACACGGCAACGCGGGTCTTACCGTAGTCCGCCTCTCGCGGAAGAAGCCGTGCGGCAAACGTCCGCATCACCGCCGCGACGTTTTCTTCGTCCACCGTGCCGTTCATAAAGATATCCACCTTGGCGTTTTCCAGCACAAAGCGGTAAAAATCATAAAGCCCTTTCGGCGTGATTTCGTCCAAGTCCTCAACATAGCCGGCCTCAAACATGCCGTAGCCCTCTTTGCCGAACATCGCCTCCCGGCACTTGACATCGGTGTATTCCTTTTTGTCGTTGATAAGTCCTAAGATCGCCTGTTTCAGGTTCTCCTTTTCGCCGTCTACGTATTCGGGCAGAAAGCCGCCGTCCTTTGTCAGCGGCGCAAACACAAACTCCTCCAGAAATTCAAGCACCGCAGCGGTCAGGTTTTCCCCGATATAGGTGTCCGCGATATAATCCATGGTAAAATACAAAACCTCACAGTCGCCCTTAAGGCGCACACCGGCACCGCAGGCCGCACTGTATAAATCCGCCAGCCGCTTTGCCATATCGCTCAGCTTGGGGTATTTTTGAGAACCGCGCTTGAGCACAGACGGCAAAAGCGCCGCATAGGTTACGGTCTCCCGTTTCAGCGGTATATGAAAAAATATACTCAAGGTGTTGGTCTTAAACTTGGGATCGTTTAAAATCCGCAGATCAACGCCTTTGCAAATCGATTTTGTCTGCATGGTCTCTCCTCCTTTTTCCTGCTGCTTCCTTTTATTATACCAATGATTTTGGCATTTGATACCATCAAAATCGGAAAAGGCGCGCCGCTGCAAATGCAGCAGCGCGCCCCGTTTTTTTGCATTGATGCATCAGCCCGGAGGCCATCCGAGATTTCGGCCGGCCAGCAAATGAAAATGCAGATGCCCGACCGTCTGACCGCCGTCCTCACCGCAGTTATTGACAATGCGATAGCCGTTTTCCGCAAAGCCCTGCTCTTTGGCAAGCTTTGCCGCAACCGCAAAAATGTGTCCGACCACGGCAGCATTCTCCTCCGTCAGTTCGTTGGCAGAGGCAATGTGTGCCTTTGGCACCATCACCATATGCACCGGCGCCTGCGGCGCAATGTCCGCGAAAACGTACACCAAATCGTCCTCATAGATTTTTGTGGACGGGATTTCTCCTTTTATGATACTGCAAAATAAGCAATCCATCTTGTCACCCCTATTTTTGTTGTGCCGCTACAATTTCTTCTACCATGGCAAGCGCGGCCTCTGCCTTTTCGGGATCCTTACCGCCGGCCTGTGCGGATTCCGGCTTGCCGCCGCCTCCGCCGCCCATTGCCTTTGCAACCTGCGAAACGATCTTTCCGGCATGGGCGCCGCCGCTGACTGCCGCGGGCGTCGCCATTGCAATCACGTTCACCTTGCCGCCGTCCTTGGACGCCAGAACCAGCACCGCATCCTCACACTGCTGCTTTAACTGATCGCCCACCTCACGCAGGGTGTTCATATCCATGTTATCGTCCAAAAGTTTGGCAACCACCAGGGTGCTGCCTACCTTTTTCGCATCGTCCATCACGCTGCCCATAGCGTCTTTTGCAAGACGGCTCTTTAAACTGTCGGTTTCACGGCGGCTCTCCTTGAGCTCTTCCAACAGTGCCTCCGCCTTTCTGACAACCTCTTTCGGCGATGTTTTAAGCACATGTGCCGCCGCCTGTAACAGCGCCGCCTGTTCATCGAGCATCTGCAATACGCCAAACCCGGTCACGCCCTCAATTCTGCGTACGCCGGCCGCAACGCCGGTTTCGGACAGGATTTTAAACAAGCCCAGCTTGCCGGTGGATGCCGCATGGGTACCTCCGCAAAGCTCCATACTAAAGTCGCCCATCTTTACCACCCGGACAACCGCGCCGTACTTTTCACTGAACAGAGCCACCGCGCCCATCTTTCTTGCCTCGTCAATCGGCTTTTCCTCGCAGACAATGGAGAGATCCTCTAAAATCTTGCGGTTAACCTGTTCTTCAACCGCTTTCAGCTCGTCCCCGCTCATTGCCGCAAAGTGCGAAAAGTCAAACCGCAGCCGATCCTCGGATACATAAGAGCCGGCCTGTGCGACATGGTCGCCCAGCACGTTTTTGAGTGCTGCCTGCAAAAGGTGGACGGCCGAATGGTTCCGTCCGATGGCAAGGCGCCGCTCTTTATCATAACGGGTCACCGCACCGGTGCCGACCGTAACCGTGCCCTCGGTAACAACGCCGCGGTGCAGGAACTTTCCGTTTCTCTTTTTGGTATCGTCAATCCGAACCGCAAAGCCGTCGCCCTCAATCACACCGCTATCGCCGATCTGACCGCCGCTTTCTGCATAAAAAGAGGTCTGATCCAGCACGAGGACAACCTCGTCCCCCTCCGATGCGGCATCTGCCAGAACGCCGTCCTTTCCGATGCCCAAAATCTTTGCGTCTACGCTCTCATTTTGGTAACCGTCAAAAACGGTGTTGCCGGAAAGAACCGCAAAAATATCTTCTTCCCACGCAGCGTCCTCCATATCACCGCGTGCCTCTCTGGCACGGCTGCGCTGCAATTCCATCTGGTTTTGGAATTCCGTCTCGTCCACGGTGAGGCCTTCCTCACTCACGATCTCACGGGTCAGATCAATCGGGAATCCGTAGGTATCATAAAGCTTAAAGGCCTGCTCGCCGGACAGTTCGGTTTTCTTCTCTGCCTTTAAATCATCCATATAACCCTTTAAAATATCAAGACCCTGGTCGATGGTCTCCGCAAAGCGTTCTTCCTCGGTTTTAATGACCTTTTCAATATAAGCAAAGTTCTGTCTGAGTGCCGGATAAGCGTCGCCGCTCTCCTCCGCCACGGTTTTTGCCAGACGGTAGAGGAACGCGCCCTCAATCCCCAAAAGCTTACCGTGTCTTGCCGCGCGGCGCAGCAGCCGGCGCAGCACGTAGCCGCGCCCCTCGTTAGAGGGAAGAACGCCGTCCGATACCAAGAATACCGTACTGCGGATATGGTCGCAGATTACGCGGAGCGAAACATCCGTGTCATGATCCTTGCCATACTCTACCTTTGCCATTTCGGCCGCCGTGTCCAAAATGCGGCGGATGGTATCTACCTCAAAGATCGAGGTTACGCCCTGCATGATGCAGGCCATACGCTCCAGGCCCATACCGGTGTCGATATTGGGGTGTGCCAGGCGGTTATAGTTTCCGTTTTCGTCTTTATCAAACTGGGTAAATACCAGGTTCCAGAACTCAACATAGCGGTCACAGTCGCAGCCGACGGCGCAGTCCGGCTTGCCGCAGCCGTATTACTCACCGCGGTCAAAGTAAATCTCCGAACACGGGCCGCAGGGGCCTGTCCCGATTTCCCAGAAGTTATCTTCCTTACCCAAAAATACAATGCGGCTTGGATCTACGCCCACATTTTTCGTCCAGAGATCAACGGTTTCCCGATCCTCCTCATAGACGCTGACCCAAAGGCGGTCGGTCGGAATCTCCAGCACCTTGGTGATAAATTCCCATGCCCACATGGTAACTTCCTCTTTAAAATAATCGCCGAACGAGAAGTTACCCAGCATCTCAAAAAACGTACCGTGCCGCGCGGTCTGTCCCACGCACTCAATATCCGGGGTACGGATACACTTTTGGCAGGTCGTAACGCGCTTGCGCGGCGGCGTCTCCTTTCCCAAAAAGTACGGCTTCAGCGGTGCCATACCCGCGTTAATCAAAAGCAGGCTGGCGTCCCCCTGCGGAACCAGCGGAAAGGAGGGCAGCCGAAGATGCCCCTTGCTCTCAAAAAAAGTTAAAAATTTTTCCCGTATTTCGTTTAATCCCAGTTTTTCCATGATTTCTCCTCTTTCAAAAAAAGTAGCCCAAGCCCCCGTACAAAGACGGGCTTTGTCCGCCGCGATCCGGCGGGGAATATCTTACCTTTCATTATAGCAAGCTTTTTCTCATCCGTCAAGTATCGGACAAAAAGATATTCTGTCCCCTTCGCACCGACACAAAAAAGAAGGGCGAGTAGCCCTTCCTTCGAACGTGTCGATAAACCTATTTCGCGAAAAATTTCATTTCGATCTAATCGCCGTCCCCCGTTCCGCCATTGCCGTCTCGGCT
>URTH01000107.1 GCA_900550775.1 uncultured Eubacteriales bacterium
GAACCGAAAAGAGAATCACGGCATCCGCAAGCGATGAAAACGGCAGAATTTTTAACGGCTTTGCCATCCGCTACACGGATGCGTCCGGCAACGACGCAGTCCCGAACGAGGCAGGCACCTACACCGCCGCGATTGCGCTGGGCGATCCGACCAACTATACCACCGCCCAGGGCAGCGTTACGGTGACGGTTACCGCAGCGACCCAGGACAGTCTTGTCATTGCGGGACTTCCCGGCACCGTTCGCTACGGCGACCGGTTTGAGCTGGAGGCAGTCGGCGGCGCGGCCGGCGGCCCCTATGACTGGACGGTGAAAGACAACGCAGACGTCACTCTCTCCTTTGACGATGAAAACGACAAGGCAAAGACCCGGGTTACCGTCGGCGCGGTTGTCGGACAAAAAGTGGAAATCGAGGTTGTAAAGAAAACGGAAAATTACAGCGATGTTTCCGCCAAGGCAGTCCTTATCCCTGCGGCAAAGGAAATCAGTTTCCAATTTGCAGACCTTGCACAGACCTATGACGGAAACGCCAAGGCAGTTACGGTTACGCCGAGCGACCAAAACGCCACGTATGATGTCACCTACAACGGCGATTCCAATCCTCCGGTGAACGCCGGAACATACACGGTCACAGTACGCGCAAACGGCAACTATACCGGGGAACAAAAGGCGACGCTTGTCATCGGCAAGGCAACGCCGCACGGCGATCTTTCAGATATTTCGCGCAGTTACACCTACGGTGACAGTGTAAACGCGACCGTTTCCGGCCTTACCGCCGGGGCGAATGCCACCATAACCTACGCCGGCACAGGGATTTATGTGCCGCAGCAGGAGGCGCCGAAGAACGCCGGCAGCTATACCGCGATCTTAACCGTTTCGGGCGAGAACTATGAAACGGTCACCAAAACGCAGAACTTTGTGATTGAAAAAGCGCCGCTGAAGGTATGGGCAAAAAATACCACCCGAACCTACGGAGAGGCAAACCCCGTATTTGAAATTGAATACGATGCTGCGGACTTTCGATACGGCGACACCAAGGCGGTGCTTCTTGCAGAACCAATCGCAAGCACAACCGCCACCGCGCTCAGCCCGGTCGGAAAGTACAACATCACGGTTTCGGGCGGCAGCGCCGAGAATTATCGGTTTGTATACCAAAATGACGAGGATGACAAGGGTGTATTGGAAATCACCGGCGCCATCGGCGGCAGACTGATCATCACGGGCGCGCCTAACACCGCCGGTGTCGGCCAGACCTTTATGCTGCACGCCTTTTACGGCAACACCAAAGTCAATGCGGCATGGACGTCCGACGACCCGGCCGTTGCGGAAATTTCCGCAGACGGAACGGTGACAACGCTGCAATCGGGCATTGTGACCTTTACGGCAACCGCAGACGAAAATTACAGCAACGCGGCGGCGACCTTTACACTGAAGGTGGAAAAGGCCAACGTAAATCTGTACGCCGCAGACACCGTCAAGACCTATAACGGCGCGGCGCAGTCGATTACCCTGGTTTCCGGCAACGAGGGCTTTGTACCGATTCTCTCCGGCGCGGACAAAAATGTTGCCGTGACCTATACGCTGACGACCGACAGTTCTGTCACTGAGCCGAAAAATGCCGGGGTCTATACCGTAAGCTTTACCGTGACCGATCCGCGTTACTCCGGCGGCGGCAACGCAACGCTGTATATCAACAAGGCCGATATCACGGTAAAGGCAAAGGATATTTCCAAGGAATACGGCGAAGAACCGCAGTATGCGCTTGAAATTGTCGGCGGTGACAGCGGCGCGGCAACGGCAGAGGAGCTGAAACAATATGCGCTCTTTGCAAGCGATGGCGCGGACAAAAAAGCAAAGGTGGACACCTATGACATTACCGTTACTCTTACGGAAAACGGCGACCTTAACAGAAACTTTACCGTCAGCGGCCAAAAGGGAATCCTGACGGTTACCAAAGCGCCCTTAACCGTCAAGGTCAAGGACGTCACCCGTGAATACGGCGCGGAGAATCCCGCGCTGGAGGCCGAATATATCGGATTTAAGAATGAAGAAACATCCGATGTTTTAACCGGCGAGCTGGTTCTTGGCTATGATAGCAGCATCCACGCGCAGACACCGATCGGGGAATACGCAAACACCACGACAGCAAGCGGTGTCGATGCCGAAAATTATACCGTTACCTTTGCGCAGGGCAAGGTTACCGTCACAAAGATCGGCGTTACGGCAAGCGCAGGCGCTGCAAGAACCGGCTACCTCACGATTCGCTTTGACAAGCCGGTCGCAGGACTTGATATCGCAAACTTTGCGGTGAAAAACGGCGATGAGGATGTGACGATCACTGCGGCCACGGCGTCGGCCGACAACAAAATCTATACGCTGAGCGGAAAGTTTTTAACCTCCGTGACCTACACCGTCACGCCGAATCTGACGGGAACAGAGGCAGAGAATACGCATGAGATTCTGAGCGGGCCGATCTCCATCAAGCCCTCGTCCGGCGGCAGCGGCGGATCCGGCGGCGGCGGTGGCGGTGGCGGCAGTGTCACGGCAAAATCCTTTACCGTAAGCTTTGAAACAAACGGCGGCAGCAAAATCGAAAGCGTATCGGTGGAAAGAAACAAAACCGTGGCAGAGCCTTCCGCCCCGACCAAGGACGGATTCACCTTTGCAGGGTGGTATACTGACAAGGCACTAAAGACGGCCTACGACTTTTCCGAAAAAGTCACCAAAAATATGACCCTTTATGCAAAGTGGACGGCGGATCAGACCAATCCCGGTCAGCCGACCGATCCCAATCAACCGACCAATCCCGACGGGTCGGCGTGGGATAACCCGTTTACGGATGTTACAAAGGACGACTGGTTCTACGATGACGTTAAATACGTGAACGAAAACGGCCTTATGAACGGCACCAAAAGCACGATTTTTGCACCCAACACACCGATCACACGCGCTATGTTTGTTACGCTTTTGTGGAGGGCAGAAGGAAAACCGCAGACCAACTTTGCGATGACATTTGAGGATATCGACACGGACGGCTACTATGCCGAGGCGGTACGCTGGTCGGCAAGCGAGAAAATCGTCAAAGGCTATTCCGAAACCGAGTTTGCGCCGGACGACAAGATTACAAGAGAGCAGATTGCGACCATCATGTTCCGCTATGCGCAGTACAAGGGTACCGCACCGACCGGCGCCTGGGCGATCCGCATGGATTATGCCGACCTCTCCGAGATCTCCGACTGGGCACAGGAGGCGGTGATGTACGGCAAGCTGAGCGGTATGATGCAGGGCAAGGACAACAACATGTTTGCGCCGAAGGATCATACAACCAGAGCCGAGGCAGCGGCCATTCTGCATCGGTTTATGGTAAAATAGCAAACCGTTCAGCCGCAAAAAAGCATAGGGGCGACAAGCCCCTATGCTTTTTAAAAGGAAAATCATAACACCTGTGCGCACGGAGAGTCAAGCGGCGGCGTTTCGGTTTTGGTATACTGTAGCCTGATGTTAGCAATCCGAACTCGATTTTAAGAGGTGGATTTCCGCCCAAACGGTGTTAAAATACTCGGCAATCCGTTAGGATTACCTCCGTTTTTGCCTTGTTTGAACGAAAATCCCCACTCTTAAAATTCTTTGACCGAAATCGGATGGAATTTTGAGAAGATTTTGGTGCGGAGAATGCAGGAGGGCTAGCGCCCGGCAAAGACGACAAGCTAAAATATTCCGAAATTACGCCGATTTAGGCGGGTTCGGATTGCTAACATCAGGCTAATCATATGACAGGGAGTGATAGCATGGATTGGATTCAGGGCATTCAAAGAGCCATCGATTATGTAGAGGCGCACATCACCGAAGAAATTGATTTTGAAGAAGCGGCAGCAAAGGCCTACTCCTCTTCGTTTCATTTTCAAAGAGTATTCGGGATTTTGTGCGGTCTGTCGCTCGGCGATTATATCCGTATGCGCCGCCTTTCCCTCGCCGGCGAGGAGCTTTCTAAGGGCAGCGCAAAAATCATTGATGTCGCACTGAAATACGGATACAACACGCCGGAGAGCTTTTCGCGTGCCTTTACCCGATTCCACGGCATTGCGCCGAATGAGGCAAAGCACAGCGGCAATGTTAAAATCTTTACCCCTCTGTCTGTGAAATTAACCTTAACAGGAGGTCGTAAAATGGATTACAGAATTGAAAAAAGAGATGCGTTTCAGGTTGTATGTAAAAGAAAGCGCGTGGGCAAGCCGCAGTCGGCATATGCAACGCAGGATATTACCGCTATGTGGCAGGAGTACGGCGCGGACGGAACCATGGCAAGGCTGATCG
Organism: uncultured Eubacteriales bacterium; assembly: GCA_900550775.1. Lineage (GTDB taxonomy): Bacteria > Bacillota > Clostridia > Monoglobales > Monoglobaceae > Ructibacterium. The sequence goes on from URTH01000107.1 coordinate 4,314, forward strand.
CCTGCCTGCCGGAAAACCCGGTGATGAAAGGAGTGCTCGGCATCTGCTTTACATCGGAGCTTAACGCAAAGCAGTTTCCGTATGGGATCGGTGTGGAATATGACGGGCGCGATGTGGATGACGATTTAGAGGTTATAACCATTCCGGCAAACACCTACGCCGTGTTTACCAGCAAAGGCAAAATGCCCGACGCTTTTGTCGAAACCTACCATCGCATCGTGACGGAGTTCTTTCCGCAGAGTGCGCAATACGAATATGCCGAAAACGTCGAATTTGAGGTTTATTCATCCGAGGACATTTCCGATCCGAATTATCACTGCGAAATCTGGATTGCCGTCCACGAAAAAAACAGTCCGCAAAAATAACGCGCAAAAACCCGGCCCGGAGGCAATCCCTCCGAGCCGGGTTTTTGCAGTATATTTTACCTCTTTCATTTGGCTAAGTCTGCAAACATTTCGTCTAAGTCGGTATATCCTTTGACAGACGAATCCCCCGCAATCCTTTCTGCCTCACGCATCGCTGCATACGTTTCTGCATTTGGCTGATTAAGCGAGATCTCAAAAGGGATCTTGCCTTCCCGAATTGCCTGCCGTACAAAAATATTAAATGCGGTTGAAATGTTCATACCAAGTTCGTTAAAGAGCGTATCGGCTTGTGCCTTTAGATTAGAATCCATACGAATACTGATATTGGTTGTTGATGAATGTGCCATAAAACCATCTCCTTTCGCACTTTTACATATATTATATGCTATTTGCACGAAAAAATCAATACATAATACAAGTATAATTATTATATTGCAAAATAGAGACGAAAGTTCCACGATAGCGATTAAATGACCGCGTCAAGCTCCTCACATTCCATGAAATAACGGGCAAACTACTTAATCTCCTGTTCTAAGTCGCGGAATATCTCGGTATCAAAAAATTCCGCGATCGAAATATCCAGTCCGTCACAAAGTTTTTTCAGCGTGACAACACCGGGATTTTTACTTTTTCCGTAGAATATATTTTTAATTGTGGACGGCGGAATGCCGGATTCCGTCGCCAGACCGTTTATCGTTATGCCCTTTTGTCCACACAGAAAAAGCAAGCGATTCTTTACGTTTTCACAAGTATCCATCGTTCACTCCCGGTTATTTCTGTCAAAATAGTTGAGCAGTTCACAAACAATCGCGATTTCGTCATGACGAAGTCCGTCCAGCACAAGCGTACGCTTATTTTCAACCTCCAGCAGATAATCGGTTGACACCCTGAATAATTTTGCCAATGCCACAATATGTTTCAACGCCGGCTGCGAGGTTTGATTTTCCCAAGCCAAAACGCTTGTTCTTACCACATTCAGCCTTTCTGCTAAGTCCGTCTGACTGTAATTGTATTCTTCTCTTAATTGCTTGATTCTCTCACCGATCATAGCACATTTTACAATGTGTTTGGTCTTTTTGATATCGCATCCGCGGCGTTGCAGCTTGGCACCGTACCTCCGTTTAACAATCGCTCAAATCATCGCCGTCGCCGCAAAGCCATTCCATGGAGACATTCAGCGCCTTCGATAACACTTTTAATTCTGCATCGCATACATGTCTTTGGTTCTTCTCAATTCTTGAAATGATAAGCGGCGTCATATCCTCATACCCCATCAAATTGATCCTCTGTGCCAGCTCGTCCTGCGTAATCGGCGGCTTTTGCAGCGCTCTGCCCAAGCGGGTTCTGCTGCCGCATATATTCCCCGATATTAAAAATAATTTCCGTGCCATATCTCACACCTCGGTTACAATGTTTAAAAACTGCTTTTTCGCCTAAAATAATGCTGCCATAGCAAATATTTATTGCATACGGCGGCTATGATGTCCTATTTGACTGACGAAATTCTGCAATCACCCTGCGGACAGTATCAATCTGTGTCTCGCTGAGCGTTGAAACATCCAATGTCTTTCCCTTTTCTACTCCGAGTAAGTAGTCGGTCGTGACTTTAAAATAATCGGCAATCCGAATCAGCGTATCGTATGCAGGATAACCCATGCCGTTTTCATACTTACTGACAACAGCCTTTGACAACCCTAATCGAGCACCTAATTCTTTTTGCGTCATATGATGACTTTTGCGCAGTT
>URTH01000108.1 GCA_900550775.1 uncultured Eubacteriales bacterium
CGTCCCAAGCGGCGTAACATCTTCATAGGTCTTTCTTGTCGCCTTGCAGATTCGGATCAAGGTTGCGATCGACTGCTCGGCGGTATACGTGTCTTTGGGTGCAAACCGATGATCGCCGACGCCATTCATAAAGCCGAGATTGCTCATCACCTGAACAGCGCTTGACGCCCACTCTGCAATGTCATCGCTGTCGTCATACGCAAAATACATTTCGGTAACCGGCATAGGCATCACACGATTGATCATACGCACAATGATCGTTGCCGCCTCCTCACGGGTAAGCGAATCATTCGGCGCAAATTCCGTATCCGATTTTCCGTAGATAATTTCTGCCGCATGCAGAACAACAACTTTTCGGTTATCGGTATCCGTAAACTGATTTTGATATTCCGAAGTCGTAATTCCACCCTGTGTGATCATAATAAAGTCAAAAATGAGCTCACAAAACTTCTCACGGGTAATATTTTCCCGATAGATCAACCCGGATACGTCATCCAGCAAACCGATCTCTTTTGCCTGCGCGATATCGTCTGCTGCCCAATCGCTGCAATCGTTTGCGGTAAGAGTCGCATCCTCTGCCGCATTCTTCACGGTTTCCTCCGCAAAAACAAATGACGTCCCAAGCAGCATCACCGCAAGAATAACAGAAACTAACTTTTTCATTCTAAAACCACCTTTTCAATGATTTATTTTTCATGCAATCACAAGGGAAAGGCCTTTTGTCGCACAATCTTATGTACCAAAAAGCCACCTCACCCGACCACATTCTATCATAAATCACCAAAAAAGTAAATATAAACTTTATTTTTTAAGAGGAGCCCATAACCTTCCGGCAAGGAGCGCTGATAAAAACATCAGCAAAATATCGCCCGGCAGGGTAGTCAGCACGCAGCTTACCAGCATCGGCCATATCGCAACGACCCGATTTAAATACAGTGTCGCAAGCAGATAGTAATACACCGTACCCAAGAAATAAATCACAAAAAGTCCTGCGCTGCACGCCCCGATCATACGCGCATAAGAGGGCATCGGCTTTTTGTCGCCGGCAATCACACCGATCACCCAAGCGCCAATGATAAAACCGATCAAATACCCAAATGTTGGCTTTAAGACATAACCGATTCCGCCGCCCTGTGTAAAAATCGGTAACCCGATCAGTCCAAGCAGCACGTACGCACCGCAGGCATAGGCGCCCTTTTTGCTGCCAAGTAGTAACCCTGCCAGCATCACAAACGCCGTCTGCATGGTAAAGGGGATCAGCGGCAGCGGAATTTTTAAAAACGCCCCTACCGCCACCAAGGCACAAAACAATGCACACAACACCAAATCACGAATTTTCATTTTACTCAACCGCCTTTCTGTTTACCAGTATAACACAAAAAGATTTAATTGTAAACCTTTTTCTAAATATTAGTTTACAATTAAATCTTCTTCCTTTTCCTGCGTGACAGAATCAACGAAGCGCGGTACTGTCTCATGGTTTCAGCTTTAAAAAGGCCTCTTTTGCCGCGATCTGCTCCGCAGCCTTTCGGCTGCCGCCCTGCCCCTTGCCGATTACCTTGCCGTCATAAACCGCCTCCACCCAAAAGGTAGGCATGTGATCCGGGCCGCTCCGCTTTATCAGGTGATAGGTTACCACCTGGCGGCTCTTATCCCGTTTTTGAAAATAGGTCTGCAGCTCTGATTTATAATTGGTAAAGTCCATGTTTGACGAACGGGTAATGGTCTGTTCCAGGTTATGCAACACCCAGGTGCGGCACGCCTCAAAGCCACTGTCTAAATAGATGGCACCCAGCACAGCCTCAAAGGTATCGGCCAAGATGGAGTCCTTATCCCTGCCGCCGCAAACCGTCTCGGATTTTCCAAAATGAATCCCGCTTCCAAGATCCATTTTTCTGGCGGCCTCCGCCAGGGATTTTTCACACACTGCCGCGGCACGGATTTCGGTCAGCCGCCCCTCGTCCAGCTGCGGAAAATGATGAAAGATATAGTCTGCCACAACCAGCGATAAGATACTGTCGCCTAAAAATTCCAGTCTCTGATTGCTTTGTATTCCATGCTCATTGGCAAGCGAGATGTGGGTCAGCGCCGTTTCCAAAAGCTTTGGGTTTTGGAATTGATAGTCAATATTCATACGTCTGTTTCTCCTTATCGGAAAAAGGAGCCGCAAAACCGTTTTCCACCGTAAAAGCAATGCTTCCTTATCCGGCGGCGGCAGTGCCACTCCTTTTTACTTTTATTTGGATTCGTGATATTTTTTGAGTACAATCGAGGCATTATGGCCGCCGAATCCCAGCGAATTGGAAACCGCGTACTCGATTTTTGCACTGCGCCCTTGATTCGGCACATAATCCAGATCACATTCCGGATCTTTTTCGGTATAATGCAGCGTTGCCGGGAGGTATTCATCCTCAATGGCAAGTGCGGTGATAATGCCCTCTACGCCACCGGCCGCACCCAGCATATGACCGGTCATCGACTTGGTGGAGCTTACCGCTAATTTGTAGGCATGATCTCCAAACACCGTCTTAATTGCCGCCGTTTCGTATTTATCGTTATACGGCGTCGAAGTTCCGTGCGCATTGATATAATCCACGTCCTCCGGCGCGATTCCGGCACTTTTCAGTGCGGCCGCCATGCAGCGTGCGCCGCCCTCGCCGTCGGGCGCAGGCGCCGTCATGTGATACGCGTCATTGGTCGAGCCATAACCGACCACCTCGGCAATGATATGCGCACCGCGCGCCTTGGCATGTTCCAACTCCTCCATTACCAGCACGCCGGAACCCTCACCCATGACAAAGCCGTCACGGTTTAAATCAAACGGGCAGCAAGCCGCCTTGGGATCATCGTTTCTGGTGCTGAGCGCCTTCATGGACGAAAAACCGGCCAGAGATATTTCGGTTACGGTTGCCTCAGCGCCGCCAGCCAAAATCACATCCGCATCGCCGCGGCCAATGGCAAGATAAGCCTGTCCGATCGCATCGGTGCCGGAGGCACAAGCCGAAACCGTCGTCAGGTTGACACCTTTGCAGCCAAAGGTGATCGCCATCTGACCTACCGCCATGTTAGAAATCATCATTGGTATCATAAAAGGGCTTACCTTGCCGGGGCCTTTTTCCAAAAGTCTGGCATGCTGCTCACAAAGTGTTGCGATACCGCCGATACCGCTGCCCATAAAGCAGCCCACACGCTCCGGGTCCTCTTTTTCCATATCCAGTTTTGCGTCCTCAACCGCCAGTCTGCCGCCGGCCACAGCGTACTGAACAAACAGATCCATCCGCTTTGCGTCGCGCTTGTCCATATACTTGGTCGGGTCAAAATCCTTGACCTCCGCTGCAATCTGACATGCAAACTCAGACGGATCAAACCGGGTAATCCGGTCAATGCCGCACACGCCTGCCTTTACATTTTGCCAAAGCTCTTCTCTTCCGGTACCGATTGGCGTCACCGCGCCAACCCCTGTAATGACAACTCGATTCATAGTCTTAAACCTCCTGCTGTTACTTTCCCAAGATTTCAGAGAAGTCTGCAACCGCAGGCTCTCACCCCGATTGCAGAGTTCTGTAAAATCCTGCCGCCGTGCGGAAGATTCCGCACGGCGCCGAATATCCCAAACCGCAAACGCTTACTGATGATCCTTAATGTACTCTACCGCGTCACTTACGGTGCTGATCTTCTCTGCGTCCTCGTCCGGAATTTCAATATCAAATTCCTCTTCCAGAGCCATCATCAATTCCACGATGTCGAGGGAATCCGCCTCTAAATCGTTGATGAACGATGCGTCCATGGTTACTGCGTCCTCGTCAGCACCCAACTGCTCTACCGTAATTTCTTTTACCTTTTCAAAAATATCCATTATTTCATCCTCCTTGTTCTCTTTATTATCATGGATTATTTTTTTCAAATTTTATAAGGAAATCAATTCCTATTGCAAAACTATATCACATTACAAGCCCGCCGTCAACATGAATTACCTGTCCTGTGATATATTTTGCTTGATCGCTCGCCAAAAATACGGCTAAATTTGCAATATCCTCCACCTCGCCGAAGCATCCGAGCGGAATCGCCTCTAAATAACGTGCCCGAACCTCTTCCTTGAGCTGGTCGGTCATCGCGGTTTTGATAAAGCCCGGTGCGATCGCGTTGGCGCGGACATTCCAGTGTGCCAATTCCTTGGCAACCGATTTAGTAAGTCCGATCAGTCCCGCCTTTGACGCGGAATAGTTCGCCTGACCGGGATTGCCCATCACGCCGGATATCGAGGCCATATTGACGATGGCGCCGCCGCGCTGTTTCATTAAAATTTTGGCGGCGGAACGAATCACATGAAACGCACCCTTTAAATTCACCGAGAGCACACTGTCCCATTCCGCCTCGCTCATCCGCATCAAAAGATTATCGCGTGTGATACCTGCGTTATTGACAATCACATCGATGCTCCCGAATTGTTCCCTGGTAAAGCGCACCATAGCGTCGGCCTGCTCCGCATCCGAAACATCAGCCAGGAAGAATTCCGCCTTGCCGCCGCTCTTTCGGATCAGCGCGCACACCTCTTCGGCCATCTCCTTTTGGGATGCGGTGTCAATGCCGTTTACCATCACGGCAGCGCCCTCCGCGCCGAACTTTAACGCGATTTCGCGCCCGATTCCCTGGGTGCTGCCCGTTACCAAAACCGTTTTATTTTCAAATTTCATTCGTGTTTCCTCCTTCGCCCAGCGCGGTCTTCATTTCCTCTAACGACTGCATATCTTCCACGTGATACACATTTGCATCCTTGGTAATCTTCTTAACAAAACCGCAAAGCGTCTTGCCGGGGCCAATCTCCACAAAGGTATCAACGCCGTCCGCAAGCATCCGCCGAAGGCTCTTTTCAAACAGAACCGAAGAAGAAACCTGCCGAACCAGCAAGTCCTTGATCTCGTCCTTGCTCTTTACATAGTCCGCCGTCACGTTGGTAATCAGCGGCACCGCCAAATCCGAAACCGGAACATTGTTAAGCTCCTTTTCAAGCTTTTCACCGGCGCCCTTTAACATGCTGCAATGGAACGGTGCGCTGACCGGAAGCATAACGGCACGCTTTGCGCCGCGCTCTTTCGCAAGCTCGCACGCATAGGCCACAGCATCCTTTTCACCGGCTACTGTAATCTGACCCGGACAGTTAAAGTTTGCCGGCTCAACAATGCCCTTTGCCGATGCGTCCTTACAGATGGCATAAACCGCGTCCGCATCCAGCGCCAAAATCGCCGCCATCGCGCCGACGCCGACCGGAACCTCCTCCTGCATATACTTTCCGCGCTTTTTCACCAGCCGCACCGCATCCTCAAAATCCATGCTCTTTGCAGCAACATGCGCACTGTATTCACCAAGGCTCAGCCCGGCCACAACATCCGGGCGAAAACCCATACTCTCAACCACCCGATACGCCGCAATCGACATCGTTAAGATGGCCGGCTGGGTGTTCTCGGTAATCATCAGCGTCTCGCTGTCCCCGTCAAAGATCATTGCCTTCATATCAATCCCGATTGCCGCGGAAGCCGCGTCAAACGTATCGCTTGCAACCGCAAAATTTTCACACAGTTCCTTTCCCATGCCAATGGTCTGTGCACCCTGGCCGGAAAACAAAAATGCTGTCTTCATGATTCACACTCCTCTTTGGTCTAAAATGCAATATTGTCAAACAGATCCTTTACAATTTCGCTGCACGGCTTGATATCATGCACCAGACCGGCGCTCTGACCGGCCATGACGCTGCCCATCTGCACATCACCGTCCACAGCCGCGCTGCGCAGCGCACCGGCGCCCAGCTGGTTAAATGCTTCTGTGTCGCCCTCTTTTTCAATCTTATCCATGCTGCGCGTCAGCTTATTCTTCAAATTCCGCACCGGATGCCCGGTAAAGCGGCCGGTTACCACTGCGTCACGATCCTTGGCGCCAACCACGGCAGCCTTATAGTTTTCATGCACGGTACACTCGTCCGAGCATATAAACCTTGTTCCGACCTGCACGCCCTCCGCACCGAGCGCCAGAGCGGCGGCAACACCGCGCCGATCGGCAATACCGCCGGCCGCAATCACCGGGATATCCACCGCGTCAACCACCATCGGCACCAGCGTCATGGTTGTCAGTTCTCCGATATGACCGCCCGATTCGCAGCCCTCAGCCACAACCGCATCCGCACCGCAGCGCTGCATTCTCTGTGCCAGTGCAACGCTCGGAATCACCGGGATCACGTGGGTTCCGACCTCTTTGAGCGCCGGGATGTACTGTCCGGGATTCCCTGCCCCGGTCGTAATCACCGCAATTTTTTCTTCCAAAAGCATTTTCATCACATCATCGGCATAGGGTGACAGCAGCATCACATTCACGCCAAACGGCCGATTTGTAAGCTCTCTTGCCTTATGAATCTGG
>URTH01000109.1 GCA_900550775.1 uncultured Eubacteriales bacterium
ATACTGGAAGGACTACTGCAAGAACTTCCTGCTCTCGCTCGGCATCTGCGGGGAGAATATTAAACTCCGCGATCACGAAAAGGAGGAGCTTTCCCATTACAGCAACGCAACCACGGACATTGAGTTTATGTTCCCGTTTGGCTGGGGCGAGCTTTGGGGCATTGCGGACCGCACCGATTTTGACTTAAAGCAGCACAGCAACCACAGCGGTGAAAAAATGGAATACAATGACCCGGAATCCGGCGAAAAGTACATTCCGTACTGCATTGAGCCGTCGCTTGGCGCCGACCGCGTCACGCTGGCATTTTTGGTTGAGGCCTATGACGAAGAAGTCATCGACCCGGAAAAGAACGATGTCCGCACCGTGATGCATTTTCACCCGGCGCTGGCGCCGATTAAGGCTGCCGTTCTGCCGCTGTCGAAAAAGCTGTCCGACAAGGCAAGAGAGGTTTATCAGAGCCTGGCCGCTGAATTTATGTGTGAATTTGATGAATCCGGCAGCATCGGCAAGCGTTACCGCCGCCAGGACGAAATCGGTACGCCGTTTTGTATTACCTACGACTTTGACTCGGAAGAGGACGGCAGCGTAACGATTCGCCACCGCGACAGCATGGAACAGGAACGCGTTAAAATCGAGGATCTGATCCCCTATATCCGTGACGCCGTTCGGTTTTAATCCATGTCGCTTTATCACGCTTTAAAAGCATTTTCTCAAAAAGACCGCATCCGCTTTCATATCCCCGGTCACAAGGGCGGCCGGGGTCTTGATGCGGCGTGGGCAAGGGACGCTTTTTCCCTTGATGTGACGGAATTTGACGAGACCGATGATTTGCAGCATCCGTCCGGCATCTTAAAGGAGGCGCAGGAAAGCGCCGCAAAGGCGTTTGGCGCAGGACACACCTTTTATCTGACCAACGGCTCTACCTTGGGTCTTCAGACCGCTGTTTTGGCGGCCTGCAAAGAGGGACAAGCCCTGTTGGTCGATCGCACCTGTCATAAATCCGTGATTTCTGCCCTGATCCTCGCCGGTGTGACCCCGGTCTTTTTGTCCCCCGTCTTTGACCGGGAACGCGGTCTGTACACCGGTTTTTTCAAAGATCAGGTGGTGCAGGCGCTGCATGAACACCCGGACATTGCCGGTATGCTGCTGGTCAGCCCCACCTACTACGGCATCTGCACGCCGCTATCCGAAATCGCGGATCTGCTGCATCGCAACCAAAAGATTTTGATTGTGGATGAAGCACACGGTGCGCATTTTTGCTTTGACCCGGCATTTCCGCCGTCTGCGCTCAGCCAGGGCGCCGATCTAGTCATACAGAGTGCGCATAAAACGCTGCCGGCGCTCGGTCAATGCTCCCTGCTCCATCTCGGAGCGGATTCTTCCATTGCGCCAAAGACGGTGTCTGACGCGCTTTATCTTTTGCAAACGACAAGTCCCTCTTATCTCCTTATGAGTTCTATGGAAGAGGCGATTTTCACCATGCAAGAGGCCGACCCGACGCCGCTGCTTCGGGCGATTGACCGCCTGAAACAGGCAATCCGCGCGCGCGGCACATTGGACTTTGCCGATGAGGGCACGCTGCACCGCGCACAGGATCCCATGCGGCTGGTGATTGATTTTCGGCGCAGCGTATATTCCGGCACAGAGGCCGCGGCACTTTTGAAACAACGCTATGGCATCTATCCGGAAATGGCGGATTTTAATACGGTGGTGTGCATCCTTACCGTCGCCGATACCGCGGAGGATATCGCCGCGCTGCAGCGCGCACTGACAGAAATCGACGCCGCTGCGGCAGCATCAAAGGAGCAGCCGCTCCGTCCGCTGCCGATGCCGAAGATGCGCTGCACACCGCGTGCGGCCTTTATGGCACAGAAAGAAACCCTGCCGCTTGCGGATGCGCTTGGCAGAACTGCGGCGCAAATCATTTCGGTTTGTCCGCCGGGGGCGGCGCTGACCGTTCCGGGACAGTGTGTTGACGAGGAAACGCTGGCATTTTTGCAGACCGAAACCGACACATCAGAAATCACCGTCATAAAATAAAGAAAAAGGAGGAAGCGCCCATGCCGCTGGATACGATTATCGGCAACGAAACGGTTGTCTCACAGCTTCGCCATTCGCTTCACTCCGGGCATATCGGACATGCCTATATTTTAGAGGGTGCGAGCGGCACCGGCCGCATGACGACCGCGACGGCATTTGCCGCGGCCCTTTTGGAGACGGACGATCCGCACACCCACCCGGATTTTACAATTGTTACAAACCTGCTCTACGACACCGGCAAACGGGAAACGCCCGTACTGGTCGATACGATACGCACCATGAAACGGGATATTTATATCCGTCCCTACCGCGCACCGTACAAGGTTTATATTCTGCCTTATGCGGACACCATGCAGGCGGCGGCACAAAACAGTCTGCTTAAGGTTTTTGAGGAGCCGCCGGATTACTGCGTGATTCTTTTGCTGGCAGAAAACGCCAACGTATTTTTGCCGACCATTCGCTCCCGATCCCCGATCCTCCGCCTGCATCCGCTCTCTCAGGAACAGGTTCAGGATTATTTGATCCGCCAAAGGCAAGCTGCACCCACGGCGGCGCAGCAATGCGCCATTTTGAGCGGCGGATCGATCGGCCGTGCGCTCTCGCTTTTTGAGGACGACAGCGCCTTGGCTATGCGCGGGGAAAGCATTCGTCTGATCGCCGCGCTCAGCGGCGGAACTTATCGGGATATGTACGATTGGATTCGGTTTTTAAAAAAGAACCGCGCCGATATTTCCTTTATCTTAGGCGTTGTGTTATCCTTTTTCCGGGACGCGATGCTCTATAAGCTAAATCCGCAGCACGCCGGCATCGTCAACACCGATCAAACCGCGGCGCTTACCGATTTTTGTGCGCGGCTTCGGAGCCGTTCGGCGCTGCGCCTGTGTGAAATTACGCTTGATTATCAGAAAATGATCGAACAAAATGCAAATTACTCTGCCGCCGTGCTCTGCATGGCAGTGGAATACTGGGAGGAAATCCATGGTAGAAATTTTAGGAGTTAAATTCAACAGTGCCGGAAAGACCTATTACTTTGACCCCATCGGTCATACCGCCGCCATCGGCGACCATGTTCTGGTAGAGACCGCGCGCGGCGTTGAGATGGGCAAGGTTGTGATTGCAAACAAAATGGTCGCGGAGGAAGAAATTATTCCGCCGCTCAAGCCCATTATCCGCATTGCGACAGAGGCGGATTTTCGGCAGGCAGAAGAAAATAAAGAAAAGGAAAAAGAGGCCTTTACCATTACCGTGGAAAAAATTGCGGAGCATCACCTGGACATGAAGCTGGTCGATGCGGAATATACCTTTGACCGCAGCAAGCTCTTGTTCTACTTTACCGCGGACGGTCGGGTGGATTTTCGCGAGTTGGTAAAGTCCCTGGCCGGAATCTTTCGGACGCGCATCGAGCTGCGCCAGATCGGTGTGCGCGATGAGGCACGGCAGCTTGGCAGCTACGGCATTTGCGGCCGCTATCTCTGCTGCAGCGGATTTTTAAACGACTTTCACCCCGTCTCCATCAAGATGGCAAAGGAACAAGGGCTGTCTTTAAATCCCACCAAAATCTCCGGCGTGTGCGGACGGCTGATGTGTTGTCTGCAATACGAGCAGAATGTCTATGACGATATGCTGAAAAAAATGCCGCGCAGAGGGGAAAAGGTCAGCACCCCGGACGGCATCGGAACTGTCGCAGACACTGCGACCTTAAAAGGACAGGTACGGGTAAAGTTTTTGGATGACAACGGCGATCTGGTGAAATTTGAAAACTATAAGCTCGGTGAATTTCAGCCGCTGTCAAAGCGCGGCAAGCCGTCCGCAAAGCAGGAGGACGCTGCGCCCGGCGAGAGAAACGATACCCCGGAGGAATCGGTTTTAAAGGCGGAGCCTTCGGAAAAAGAAAATAAAGAAAAGCCGTCTCCGTCCGATGCGCAAGCCGACCGCAAGGATACAGGGGAACAAAAACCCCGGCGCCGGCGGCGGCATCGCGGCGGAAAAAAGAACGCTGCCGGGGACAAATCCCAGCCAAAGGGAGATTCGCAAAACACGGCGAAAAAAACGCCTCCCTCTCATAACGGCGGCTATCACCATTCCTAACGGAGAAAAGAAGAACGCTGTCGGACTTGCCGACAGCGTTTTTTAAATCCCTGTTGTCTCGCTTTGGTTTGCAATCTGTGCCAAATTTTTAAGGCAAGATGCGCAAACCTTTTTTACTTCCTTATGGTCAGTGCCTGCAGCCACCTCATAATCTACCAGATCTTCGGTGCTGCCGCAAAGCGCACAATCCACCGGACATTTTTTAATCATAAATCCGTTTTCCATCATAATGATTTCCAGCGGATCTTTGGAATCAATATCCAGCGATTTACGCATTTCCTTCGGAAGCACAATTCTCCCTAATTCATCGATTTGTCTGATAATTCCCTTATACATGATATAATCCACCACCCAAACATAAAATATAAGAGAGAAAGACCTCTTATGACGGTATTATACATGATCTTCCAGGATTTGTCAACCATTATTTGTAAATTGCGCGGTGTTTTGTCGGTTTACTCCATTTTCTCGTATTGTATGGTTGTTTGACTGAATATGTCAAACTCTGTTTGTTTCTCACGCCAGGAGAACGCCTCCCACTGCGCCTGCGTCCGAAACGCCGTCCGCAGCTGCGCACCGATTCCCAGCACATCGGCGCCGCTGCGCAGGGTGTCCTTTAAAAATTCTGTCATTTTTTCCTCCAGCTGTGCCGAGAGCTGCGCCGCGTCATTTTGGCCGCCGCCATCTGCCGGATAGGCACGGATCCGGCTTTTTACCGCAATTTTGGGTGGTGTGCCGCCCGGATCGGTACGAATTTGCATACGGTGCTTTCCGGTCATAAAATAGGTGGTATCTCCGGCGTGCACCGTCACCTCTCTTGCTTCACCCGACAGTAATTTATAGAGCATAGCCGATTCCGCATCCATTTCCAAAACCAAGACGCCATCTTGAAAAACCCCCATTCCCTCCAATTTTTCGTTATTTGCAATCGGCAAAACGGGATCCCAGCCATCCTCTGCGGCTCTTGCCACAAATTCGCGCAGTTCGGTCACCGGCGCATAGGGGGTATTGCGGTTTTGAAACAGCAGCTCATAATACCGCGCCGTGCTTTCCTCCAGACTGGGGTTTACCTGATTTAAAAATTCCTGTGCCGAATCCACCAGACATACATTGACACTGGGACGTACCTGTGCATTCTGATAAAACAGAGTGGCCTGATCCAAAATCCCTGCCCGTGCTGCCTGCTTGGAAAAGGCAATCACCTTTAGGTGCGAAAGCTCCGGCATTTTGCTGAGATAACTTTTCAGCTTTCCCTGTGCCATGTAAAAATCCTCAGCCGCAATGGTAATATTGCTGACCGTATGATTTTTCCCGGACGTATTTTCCGCTCCGCTGTTCTCGCTTTCCAAATCCCGGCTGCCGCCCAGCTCCAGCGGATTGGATAGCTGAAACGTATAGCGACGATTTGCATCACTATCTAAGTCCACGCCAAGCGCAATCACATAGGCGCTTTCCTCGACCTCTCTCCCGTCATAACAGCCGGTTAGCTGCATACATACGACCAGGCAAAGTACAGCGGCCGCCAACCGTTTCCCAAAAAAGCTTCCCTTTTTTTCGCCGACAGCCAGAAGAAACAAGTGCAGCGCCATCGAACCGTAAAGAAAAGCGGATATCAAAAAGGCAAGCAAATACAGTGCATCCAGTCTGGACCAGAACTTTCCGAAGTAGGCCGCCTTAGTCAGCGGATAAAGCAGCACTGAGACATAAGGCTCCATCGCTGCCGGATAGGACATGGCAGAAAGCAGCATCAGCACCACATTGCACAGTACCGCCAGGCTTGCCCCGATCATGACGGTTCGTACCGGCTTTACCTCTTTGCGGCAGCGCGGAATCAGCTGCAAAATCAAAACACTGTCACTGTATAAAAAAAGCGTGGAAAGTCCCGCTCCGAATACCGCTGTGGCGCCGTTTCCCAGAATCGGTGTCAAGTAGAGCGGCTCGGCATATTTCAGACCCAGGATGGCAATCACAATGGCCGCTGTGCCGATGAGCGGCACCATCAGAGAGTGCATGCGGTAAACGGCCTTTGCGCCGCAAAGCGCCGTGACCCCTGCGCCGATCAAAAAGAACAGGATTAAAAACCAATCGGGCGAACGCATATAGGAGATATGATGTAAGACGTACAAAAAAGATTGCAGTGCATAAACCAGCCCAAAAAGCCAATAGATGGCAAGCAGACAGCGCACCGCGCCGTGCGCCGTACTGCCGTGCGCAAACAGCCGGGACAAAACCCCGAATTTTCGGAGCAGCATCA
>URTH01000110.1 GCA_900550775.1 uncultured Eubacteriales bacterium
TGTGGGAAAGCAGTACTACCGTCTCGCCGAACGAGGTAACGCCGATCGCGTCCACCTTGGTTTTTTTGACGGTCTCCCGGATGACCTCGCCCACCGCCTCATAGATGATGCCGGCGTGCAAAAGTCCCGGATCGGTTTTCTTTGCCGCATAATCCGGCATCTCATCATAGGCACGGTACGCCGTGCAAAGATGCGTTCCGTCCGTTTGGTAAACGGTCAATTTGCAGCCGGTTGTTCCGATATCTAACCCACCGATATTCATTTCTCCCATAAAAAATTTTTTAAATTTAGTTTGATTTTACCACAAGAAAGCGGTATAATAAAGAGAAAAATGTTTTATAATCTGTAATTTTGTTCAGGGGGTGTCTGTTATGCCATTGCATTTTGACGCGGACGGACTGAAAGAACTGCTGGTGGATTTTCATACCCTTACCCATATCCGCGCATCGGTTTATGATGCGGATATGAAAAAGCTGATCGCCTACCCGGAAAAGAGCTGTCACTTTTGTTCCCTGCTCAAAGCCAACCCCTCCTCCCTCGCACGCTGCAAAAGCTGTGACCGTGACGGTTTTCTCGCCTGCAAGGAAAGCGGAAAGATTCGGATTTACCGCTGCCACGCCGGGCTGACCGAGGGGGTCGCACCGATCCGTATGCACGATACCATCATCGGCTACATCATGTTTGGTCAGATCATTGACCCTGCGCTGAAAAAGACGGCAAGGCAGACCATGATTGACTATTGCAGCAGCTACTGCGGCAATGCAGACGATGCCGCCAAGGCCTTTGACCGTCTTTGCGGCAAGAACGAGCAGCAGATTCGTGCCGCCGCCAAGATTATGGAGGGCTGCGCCTGTTATCTTTGGATCAATCAGCTGATTAAGATGGACGCCGGAAGTCTTGGCTATCAGATTTCGGTCTATATCGAAGATCACCTGAGCGAGGATCTCTCCGCCGCAAAGCTGTGCCGCATCTTTGATGTCAGCCGCAGCCGCCTGTTTGAGATTTCCAAGCAGTATTTCGGCGTCAGCATCGCGCGCCACATCAAAAAACGGCGGATGCATGCCGCCGCGCTGCTTTTGGAGGATCCCAAACGCCGCATCGGCGAGGTTGCCGCACTGGTGGGGATTGAGGATCAGAATTATTTTTCTAAAATGTTTAAAGCAGAAATGGGCAGCACGCCAAGCACCTGGCGCACCGCCCATCAAATGTAAAATTAAGATCAGATACTATCGTGCCAAATAGCCGGTAAGCTCCGCAAACTGCGCAACCGTCAAGCGTTCGCCGCGGATATCGGCAGAAAGCCCCATGGAGGAGAGCGCCGCTAAGATGCGCTCTTTTTCTATTTGGAGATACGGACTTTTGGTCAGCGCGTTGAGCAGCGTCTTGCGCCGCTGCCCAAAGGCGGACTTGACCACCTTAAAAAACAGTTTTTCATCCGATACCCGAACGGACGGCTCCGGCAAAACTTCAAGCTTAATCACCGAGGACGCAACCTTGGGCTGCGGCAGAAAGCAATGCGGCTCTGCCTTGCAGATCAGGCTTGGCTTCGCATAATACTGCACTGCCACCGACAATGCGCCGTATTCCTTGCCGCCGGGCGCCGCCGTCATGCGGTCGGCAACCTCCTTTTGTACCATCAGCGTCATGGTTGTCACCGGCAGTCGGCTCTCCAGCAGTTCCATAATAATGGGTGTCGTGATGTAGTACGGCAGATTGGCTGCAACACAAAACGGCGCATCACCGAACAGTTCGTGCGTCAGCGCCTTTAAATCCACCGTCATGACATCCTGATGAATCAGGGTAAAATCGGGATAGGGCGCCATGGTCTCCTCTAAAATCGGGATCAACGCGCGGTCGATTTCGATAGCCGCGGTATGCTTTGCATGCGCTGCAAGGCAACGGGTCAGCGTCCCTGCACCGGGGCCGATCTCCAAAGCGCAGCCGGTCTCCCACGGCGCGGCCGCGTCCACAATCTTATGCAGCACATTTTCATCAATCAAAAAATTTTGTCCCAGGCTCTTGGAAAACGAAAATCCGTGCCGGGCAAGCAGCTCTTTCAGTTCTGCCGGGTGGGTCAGGTTCATACTCATATCCTCCGTTTCAAATGCTGTCTGTGCCGGGCTGATTCCGGCGATGCGTCACAGCCACTTCTTGCGTTTAAAAAACCAAAGCAGCGCCAGCACGATGCCGATGCTGACGATAAATACGCACGGGTATCCGTACCGCCAATGCAGCTCCGGCATATTGGCAAAGTTCATCCCGTACCAGCCCACAATCAGCGTCAGCGGCAAAAAGATTGCCGTCACAACGGTAAAGACCTTCATCAGATCATTTTGTCGGATCGAAAGCTGCGACTGGTACGCCTCACGCAGCTGGCTGACCATCTCCTGCAAATCGCAGACCGCGCGCAGATAGCGGTCGGTGCGTGCGCCCAAGATCTGAATCCGCATCCGCACCGTCTCCGAAAGAAGCTCGTTATCATTGGCCGTCATCTCATCAAAAATGGAATCCAGCTGGCTGTAATACCGCTTAAGCCGCAGCAGTTCTTTCCTCTGCGCGGAAATCCAGGCAAGGGCGCCGCGCTCCGTACGGGAGAAAAGCATATTTTCCGCGTCGTTCATCTGCTGCTCCATGCTCTCTAAGTAATCCATGTCACCCTTTAGCAGCCGCACAAAAAACCGATACAACAGCTGCTGGTTATCCGTCTCTCCGTCCGCGGCCGCCTCTTTGACGAGCGCACGGACGTGCTGCTCGGCACGCTCATCCTCACAAAAGAAAAACAAATCCTCCGCGTCAAGGTAGATCATGATTTTGGGATTATCCGTCTCACTGCTTCGGATATCGTAATAGTCAAAAGCCAAAAGGTCAAAATGCGCAAAACATTCAAAGCTTTCAATCTGCCCTTCCTTGATATAGGCAAACACCTTGGGATCCATGTCCTCTGCCACGTCTGCCATGTGACGCAGCTGTAATATCCTTTGCATTGCTTATCCTCCGCGTTTTCTTTTTATTTTACCACAACGGCGCAAAAAATCAACCACTAAAAATTTTGTCAAAAAAACTTGACAATTTTGGAAAAATACGTTATCCTTTAGGTACGATGTTTTTGCAGACGGTGTGATACGCCGTATTTAAAATTGAATAATTCGGAGGGGGGCTTGTAAACAGGCTGAGAGGAAATTGTGAATTTCGACCCTATAACCTGATATGGATAATGCCAGCGTAGGGATCGAATATGTACCGTGTCATCGTATATTGCGCATATCTGTATAGGGCAGATATGCTTTTTTATTGCAAAAACGCGGCGGCTTTTGTCCCCGTTTATATTTATTTGGAAGAAAGAAGGATTTTCATGAAGAAAACAAAAGGAATGATTGAAATTGCAATCTGTATTGCACTGGCCGTTGTCTGCAGCCTGATTAAGGTATGGGAAATGCCGCAGGGCGGCTCAATCGCACTGACTATGATTCCGCTTTTGCTGCTGGCCTATCGCCGCGGCCCGGTTGCCGGAATCATCGGCGGCGCTCTGTACGGCGTTGTCTCGATGCTGATGGCCGGCGTGATTTATCATCCGATGTCGATTCTGCTTGACTATGTTTTGGCCTTCGGCGTGCTCGGTGTGGCCGGTTTCTTTCCCAAAACGCTCTCCGGCATCATTGCCGGAAGCTGCGTCGGCGTAGCCGGGCGTTTTATCAGCTCGGTCATCAGCGGTGCCGTGCTCTTTGCCGAATACGCGCCGGAGGGTCAAAACCCCTGGGTTTACTCTTTGGGTTACCAGGCAACCTATATGGTGCCGGAGTTGATCATCGCCCTCGTTGTTCTGATTCTTTTATTCTATAAGGCGAAAGCCCTCTTTATTCCGAAAGAGAATCACTAATATTGCCTCCCCCCAACCTAATGTTGGCAATCCGAGCCATCCTTAATCGGGCTTAGATCGCTGACATCAGGTTTAACCGCCCCGCAGCATATTGCTGCGGCGGCGGTTCTTTTTTTGTACCGTGCGGTGGGCAAACGGAAATCAGAAACAATTGCGCCGCAAAAAGGCTTGTACGGCCGAAAAAGATATTTTTAAAAAATTTTTTAAAAAATTTCAAAAAAACACTTGACAAATGACGGATAATGCATTATACTAAAACAGTAATAATTACTATTACTAATTTGAAAGGGCTGATTCTGATGCAATCATCATCGCAAAATCGCGGCAGCAAGCAGCGCAGCGCGATCCTGCGGGTATTAAAAGGCACCGACACGCATCCCAGCGCTGAGTGGGTCTATCATGAAGTCAGACGGGAGATTCCCAATATCAGCCTTGGGACAGTCTATCGAAACCTGGCACAGCTGGCAGATTCCGGCGAAATCCAAAGGATGGAGATCGGCGACGGCGTAGACCGCTTTGATTTTAATGAGCTGCCGCACTATCATATGTTTTGTCATTGCTGCAAGCGGCTTTTGGATCTTACCCTGCCCTATGACAAGACGATGGACAGCCGGGCAGAAGAATTCGGCGCCGGTGATATTTCGTACCATGCCCTGATTTTTTACGGGACATGCAGCGACTGTCTTTCTCAAACAGAAAAAGAATTTCATTTATAAAAAAATTTATTTTAATTGGAGGTCATGTAAAATGAAAAAATGGGTTTGCACGGTATGCGGTTATGTTTATGAGGGTACCAATCCGCCGGAGGCCTGTCCGCAATGTAAGGCACCGGCATCGAAGTTCCAGGAGCAGAGCGGCGCAATGACCTGGGCATGTGAGCATGTGATCGGCGTCGGCGCAAAGGATCAGGTAGAGGCTGACGTTTATGAAGGATTAAAGGCAAACTTTGAGGGCGAATGCACCGAGGTTGGTATGTATATCGCAATGAGCCGCCAGGCAATCCGCGAGGGCTACCCGGAAGTCGGCGAATTTTATATGAGAGCCGCTCTGGAAGAAGCAGAGCACGCCGCAAAATTTGCAGAGCTTTTGGGCGAAGTGGTCGTTCCCTGCACCAAGACCAATTTAACCATGCGTGCCGAGGCAGAATGCGGCGCAACCGCCGGAAAGTTAGAGCTTGCAAAGCGCGCAAAAGAGCTTGGCTATGACGCAATCCACGATACCGTCCATGAGATGGCAAAGGACGAGGCGCGGCACGGCCGCGGCTTTGAGGGTATGCTGAAGCGTTACTTCGGTTAATTTAAACGGAAACAGAGGATAAAACATGGAACATCAATATAAAGGAACTCAGACAGAAAAAAATCTTATGGCGGCATTTGCCGGAGAGTCACAGGCACGCAACAAATACACGTATTTTGCAAGCAAGGCCAAAAAAGAGGGGTATGAGCAAATTGCAGCACTCTTTTTGCAAACGGCAGATAACGAAAAAGAGCATGCAAAAATGTGGTTTAAGGAGTTGTGCGGCATCGGAAACACAGCAGAAAATCTGGCCGCGGCTGCCGATGGCGAAAATTATGAATGGACGGATATGTATGAGGACTTTGCCAAAACGGCGGAGGATGAGGGCTTTTTTGCACTCGCCGAGAAATTCCGTCTGGTGGCTGCGATCGAAAAACGCCACGAGGAACGCTACCGCGCGCTGCTTTCCAATGTAGAAACCGCAAAGGTATTTGAAAAGAGCGAGGTAAAGGTATGGGAATGCAGAAACTGCGGCCATATCGTCATCGGAACAAAAGCGCCGGAGGTTTGTCCGACCTGTGCGCATCCGCAAAGCTACTTTGAAATCCACGCAGAAAATTATTAACACATGGAGGGTTTAACATGAAAAAGTATGTATGCCCCTGCGGATACGTCTATGATCCCGCACTCGGCGATCCCGAAAACGGTATCGCACCGGGCACGGCATGGGAGGATGTCCCGGAGGATTGGCTTTGCCCGACTTGCGGTTTAGGCAAAGAGGTATTTGAAGAAGAATCATAAAATCACAATTAAAAAAGCGATTGTCAAGCCGATTTCAAATCGGCTTGGCGATCGCCCTTTTTTATATTGTTTTGCTCTTTCGGTTGGCGCTTTACCCCTTTGCCTGCACCAAAGACTCTGCGGCTTTTTCTGCATTTTGTTTCGGGATTACAATGGTGTATTCAATTTCCTCCTCCGTCTCGCGGCGGTTGGCCTTTGCCAAAATGCCGGAACGGCGCATCATATCCACTGCCTGACGGATGGTATTATGAAAAATCCGTACATCGCGAAAGCTTCGTTTTTCTGTGCCGGGTTTCTCCTCCGCCGCCGGCTTGTCCGGCGTTTTCAAAAGCCGATCCACCAGCTCCTCCGTTTTTGCCAC
>URTH01000111.1 GCA_900550775.1 uncultured Eubacteriales bacterium
TCCCGATGGAAATTACCGTAAGCATAGGCCGTACAATCCGCCGCAATCAGCAGGTTTGCGTCCTTAAAATACGGCGCGTTTACAGGCACCAGCTGAATCTGTACCGGCCACTGCATCAGCTCACTCTCGTTTCGTTTCTCCTCCTGCTGATTTATCATCGGACGGGAAAAGGTTTTTAGACGGCTGCCCGGACACCCGGCATGGCCGCCCTGATGCGCCGTATTTGCCTGCGCCGCCTTTACCGCCTGCTCGTCATACGCGGGTGCCTCGCGCATTTCAAACGAAATCGCCCCGGTCGGACAGGCCGGCAGACAATCGCCCAAGCCATCGCAATAATCCTCGCGCATCAGTCTTGCCTTTCCGTCCACCAGTCCGATGGCGCCCTCGTGACACGCGTCCACACACAGACCGCAGCCGTTGCACTTTTCTTCATCGATTTTTATAATTTTACGCAGCATTTGATTTCCTCCTCAATTTGATGGTTTCTTGACTTTCTGATCATACTATACTAAACTGTAAGAAAAAAGTATGTTGTATCTACAACCAAAGGAGCAAAAAATGAAGGAATATTTTAAAATTCTTACAAAATGTCCTCTCTTTTTCCAATTTGATGAGGCAATGATGGCCGCCTTTCTGGAAGAATCCGATGCGAAAATACAAAGCTACGGCAAAGGTGCTACGCTGGTTCTTCACGGCGACCCATCGCAGCAGATTGGCATTTTATTATCCGGCATCGCGCAAATCCGACAGACCGACTATGCGGGAAACAGTGTTTTGCTGCATCAGATTCTGCCCGGCATGCTTTTTGGCGAGGCATTTACCTGTGCCGGGCATCCCTTTACCGTATCGGTATCGGCCGTCAAAGACAGCGCCGTCCTTTGGGTTGATTATCAAAAAATACAATATGGCTTTCAAAATCAAAGCCAAACCGCGGTCCATGTTTTATCGAACCTTTTAAGATTTTTGGCAGAGAAAAACATTTTCTTTACCGAACGAATCCGCCACTTGTCAAAGCGCAGTCTTAGGGAAAAAGTGCTTTCCTATCTCAGCGGACAGTCGGCGCTGCAAAACAGCCTTTCCTTTTCGATCCCCCTAAACCGCCAGGAACTGGCCGACTATCTTGCCGCCGACCGCAGCGCGCTTTCCGCCGTGTTGTCAAAGCTGCAAAATGAGGGCGTTCTCACCTTTCACAAAAACCATTTTACGCTCACAAAATCGGCAGACTGATTTTCTGTTTTGCCCCATCTGCCCTGTATCACCGCGATACAGGGATAAAAATAACGCAGCAGTCATGCAGACTGCTGCGCTTTCAAAATCCGACTTTATGGGGTCGCATCAACCTAAAATGCGCCGCCCTCTAATCCTTTTTAAAGGGATACGCCAATCGGTTTTTTGGTCACGTTCGGCGCATCGGTTTCACCGTTTTGCTTTTCCATAATCTTTTCCTGAATCTGGCGCTTGATCTCCTCATCCACAACGGCGTCCTCTTCCCGCGGTGCCGCAGATGCGGTTGCACTCGGCGACTCCGTGCGATCGGTATCTAGCGTATCCCGGTTCGATTTTGCAGGGGACGGTGTCGCTGTCGCACTGCTCGGAATCAAATCCTTGGTCTCCCACTTGGGATTGTATACAACCACATTTCCCTGTGCCAGGCCGGAAATGATCTCTACATTGGTGCCGTCCGAAATTCCGTAGCGTACCGTAACCAAACGGCAGCCCTTGGGCACCTTAATCCACGGAAAAGCAAGCTCCTCATCGCTCGCGCCGCCATCCTTGTTATCGGACGTATTCTCTGCCAGCTTATCCTCTTTCACAAGGACAACCGCATTCTGTCCGTCCGCCTCCAGCAGCGCCTTTTCCGGAAGATACATCACGTTGGTTGCGGAATCCAAAACAATCTTTGCCTGCACGGTCATACCGGCCTTTAAATCACCGGGTTCGTCAATCGTTACATCAATCTCAAACTGAACGTTTCCCTCATCGTCCTGCTTGCCTTCGTTCGATACCCGGCTTACCTCGCCGGCAAACGTCTCATTGGGGATAGAATCTGTGGTAATAATCGCGTTTTGTCCGACTTCCAGATCCATAACCTGCTTTTCATCGGCAAGGAAGGTAAACTTCATGGAGTTCATATCCACAATCACCATCATGGGATTATCCAGGTTCGTGATCGCAACATTATCGCCTACTTTGGCATTTTTCTGCGTTACAATGCCGCTGACCGGCGATTTGATGGTATAATTCTCCAGCTGCTTTTGGGCAGCCTCAACATCATATTCGTTGCTCTTTTGATCGTATGTGTTGGTTTTCTGATTCATCAGAGTGGTATCATCCGTCACGCTGGCAATAAGCGTCCCTGCCGTGACCGATCTGCCGCGACTGACGCTGACCGAAGAAACCGTACCGCTGACCGACGAGGTCACCGAAACCGCATTGCCGTCGCTTTTTAAAATCGTTGCGACAATCTGTCCGGCCGAAACGCTGCTGCCCGATTTAATGTTCAGGGTTTGAATCACACCGCTTTCGCCGGCGTAAATCCGAGACGTTGACACCTTGCTGGATGCGCCGACCGCCTTGGATTTATCCAGCTGGTTCTGCGCCCGTTTGAGCGACAGCTGCGCCTCGGTGTCATCCAATTTGTATAGCACAGTACCGGCCTCTACCCGATCACCGACCTCCGGCTTTGATTCCTCCACGGTGCCCGATACCAATGAGGTAATCGAATAATATGCATTTGCCTCCATCACGCCGCTGGTATTCATGGACGGGATCACATTTCCCTTAGCGACCGTAACCTCGGTATACCCGTGCAGCGGATTCATCACAACCGAAAATACCACAACAACGGCAGCAATCAAAACAATTGCACCGGCCGCAATCCCGGAACCCATCAAAATGGACTTTTTGCTTTGCGGCCGTAAAAAGCGAGACGGCTTTTTCTGCTCCGGTTCGTCAATCACCTGCGGCACCGACGAAAAATAGGCCTCCTCCTCCGGGCAGGAAAAAGAAACTGCATTTTCTTCTGCATTTTCGTCCGGCTTTTCCTCCGTCATCTCTTCCGCCTTCTGCTCCGCCTCACTGATTTTAGCAAGGTCTAACTGTGCAGTCTCAAAAAGCTCCGGGGACTCCGATGCCGCATCAACGGTCTCCGTTTCTTTTCCGTCAGCGTTATCATCGCCGTATAAGACAAAATCCTCAATCTTTTCCGACTCCTGCTTCTTTTTCGATAATCCGATCTTTCGCAGCCAATCAGCCATTATGATACCTCCTAAAAGGTGTGATTTTGTTCCGCAAAACACACCAATCCGAGCGCACGGAAACGGAACACAATACGGTTCGGCATCCGCACACCTACCCATTTTATTCTCTCATTATAGCAGAGAATGATTTCATATTTGTTAAGGAATTATTAAAATTCCGGTACGTTTTTAAAAACCAAGAAAGCAGCATAGCGGCAATGCGCTATGCTGCATATCTTTTTTACAAACCGATCTTATCTCTGTACACGGCCGCTGCCGTCGCCGCCGGCAAGGTTTTCAACGTCGGCACGGGATACCAGGTTAAAGTCACCGGGGATGGTATGCTTCAGTGCAGAAGCCGCCACACCGAATTCCAGTGCGTCCTTAAAGTTCTTACCGTCCAAAAATCCGCAGATCGTACCGCCGGCAAAAGAATCGCCGCCGCCAACACGGTCAACAATCGGGCGCACCCGATATTCTCTGGAATGGTAGAATTCCTTGGTGTCTCTGGAGTAGATACAAGCCGACCAGCCGTTATCCGATGCGCTGTGGCTGACACGCAGAGAGCTGATGACATATTCAAAGTTAAACTTTTCTACCATCTGCTTAAAGATATCCTCATAACCTGCCAGCTCCAAATCGCCGCTGGTTACATCGGTTGCGCCCGGCTTAAAGCCCAGGACCTTCTCTGCATCCTCTTCGTTGCCGATGCAAACATCAACATACTGCATCAGGTTTGTCATAACCTTCTGTGCTTTCTCACTGCTCCACAGTTTCTTTCTGAAGTTAAGGTCAACCGACACCTTAACGCCCTTTGCCTTTGCAGCCTTCAGCGCCGCCTCGGTCAGCTCTGCCGCAGCGTCCGATACCGCCGGCGTGATTCCGGTAAAGTGGAACCAATCCACCCCGTCAAAAATCGCATCAAAATCAAAGTCCGCAGCCGTTGCCGTCGCGATGGAAGAATGCGCACGGTCATAAACCACGTTGGAGGCACGCATTGCACTGCCGCTTTCTAAGAAGTAAATGCCCAGGCGCTCGCCGCCCTTTGCGATGAATTTGGTGTCAACATTCATCTTACGCAGTGCGGCAACCGCACACTCACCAATCGGATTTTCCGGAACCTTGGTTACAAAGCTTGCGTCATGACCGTAATTTGCAAGCGAAACGGCAACATTTGCCTCACCGCCGCCGTAACATACATCGAACTCGTCCGCCTGAATAAACTTTTGGTTTCCGGGCGTGGATAATCTGAGCATGATTTCACCCATGGTAACTACTTTTGCCATTGTTAAATTCTCCTTCTCTTTTTCAATTTTTATGTATCAGTGCGAAACGATTACTGACCGCGCGCTTCCTTGATCTTTTTGATAAATTCCTTCGCGGTAGCGGTAATTGCGGCATAGTCGCCGGTCTTTGCGCCCTTGGTTAACGAAGAACCCGCGCCGACAGCAACCGCACCGGCTTTGATCCACTGATCCACGTTATCAACATCAACTCCGCCGGTCGGCATCATCTTTGCGTGCGGCAGCGGCCCTCTGATGTCCTTAATAATTTTCGGTCCGAACAAATCCGCCGGGAAGATCTTTACGATATCGGCACCGGCCTCCATAGCGGTCAGCACCTCGGTAATCGTCATACAGCCGGGCAGATAGGGCACGCGGTAACGGTTACAAAGCTTTGCGGCCTCCAGATTAAAACCGGGGCTTACGACATAGTTTGCACCGGACAAAATCGCCTGCCGCGCCGTCTCACTGTCGAGCACCGTTCCGGCACCGAGCAGCATCTCACCGTTTTGATACTTGTTTGCCAGCGCCTCAATGACTTTGTGCGCACCGGGAACCGTAAAAGTCAATTCGATGGACGGGCAACCGCCCTCTAAGCAGGCGTCACTGATCCGAATGGCTTCTTCCGCCGTATTGGCGCGTACAACTGCAACCAAGCCGGCCTCTGTCATTTTGGTAATTACTTTTTCCTTTTCCAATTTTTTGCACCCTTTCCTTTGATTCATAATCTGCGTTGCCCACCCCGGACAACCTTTCACGTACCTCTTTTTTCTCGCATTTATTATACACTATTTTAAGACCTGTATGCAATGGCTTTTTATACAAAAAATTCAGGATTTTCGGTTTTTTTTCACCATATTGACTACTTATAAAAATGATCCTTTTTCAGAAAAAACACTCTGCCAAAACACGGATAAAAAGGCGTTTTCCCTTTTTGATTTGGCAGAATTTTTTATTCTGCCAAATTTTATTCGGCATAATTCACACTTTTTTCTCCAAATTCCTTTTATACAGAATCATTTTTTGTATAATTTACCAAAATGTTGAGTTAGTTAAAAAAATATCAAATTTTGTCTTGCAAAATATCCTCAAATATTGTAAACTAGACTTTGAATCTTATTTCATTTGCAGAAAAATGGTTCTGCCATGCGGCAAAATAATACTGCTGATAAGATTTTAAATCTTTGGATAAACTGTATAGAGGGATCTTGCATACACTGTGTATGACGGGCAAAATGAATGTATCTCTTGCAGTCACGGTCTATGGATTTTATGATTTGCCAACCGGCGCTTAAAAAAAGCGCACAAACATATTTTAGGAGGTAGTTTTCATGAGTGAAATTAAAAGAATTGGTGTTATGACCGCCGGCGGCGACTGTCCCGGTTTGAATGCGGTAATTCGCGCTGTGACAAAGACCGCGATTCAAAAGTACGGTCTGGAGGTTGTCGGGATTAAGCACGGTTACCGCGGTCTGTATCTTGGCGGCGATGAATTTGTAAAGCTTGATTTAAACACGATTTCCGGTACCATTTCAAAGGGCGGCACGATTTTATACAGCTCCAATAAGGATAACCTGTTTGATTATACTTATGTTGATGAGCACGGACAGGAACAGCACGGCGACGTATCGGATGTCGGCGTTGAGAACCTGAAAAAGGCCGGTATCGACGCACTGGTTGTTATCGGCGG
>URTH01000112.1 GCA_900550775.1 uncultured Eubacteriales bacterium
CCGCATTTTGTAAAATGATAGTGTTCTGTCTGTGCCATCAAATAACCTCCTTTTCCATAATGTCACGCCAGGTATACCCGGCAGACAATAGATCGCGCCATGTCTTTTGTGTGTTTAAAACCTCGCCCCAGGTTCGATACGGATACACGTAAGCAACCGACAGATGCGCCGGCATAATACGGCTAAGCTGCTCTATAATACCACTCATGTTATCGGGCTTTCCGGTTCGATTGGTGAATTTGATTGTCACGCTGTATTGTGCGTGGTTTTCAATCACTTCTGCATCGCCGCGCGCATAAGACTGTACAATCGTTTTGATTCTTTCCGGTGTGGCGGCATCAATCTGCCGGTATCTGGACAGCACGCGGCTGCGCCGCTGCTCGGTTGTCAGATTGTTTCCCAAATTAAGTCCCACCGATTTTTCCCACGTTTCAAGCCACGCATCGGCATTTTCAATATACAGTTCCCGAATCGCCTGTGCAATGTATTCGGAAAGCCGGTCAAATTCTGCGTTCAGCGCCATGTTGATTGTCTGCATGACATTGGATTTTTTGTAGTAATTTGGTTGATGTTTTGCAAGATCGGTCATGACTGTACCCCCTGCGTCAGGCTTACCGTTCCCAGGGCTGCGAGGTGCCCGTCCGAAATCGCGATGTTTTCCGTGCCGTTATTCACTTTAAGTCCCGTGTAGTATTTTACACCGGGAACGGCTTGAATCATGGCGCCGATTTCGGTATAAGGAATCAGCGCTCCTTGAAAGCCCAGGGATTTGAAATAGCTTTTCAGTTTTTCTTCCAGCGTGCTTTTTATATCTGATATTGCGTAGGCTGTATCAAGGAATAGTGTTGCGGCAATGTTAATATTGGTTTTTTCTGCGCTTGTAACTGTAACATCGGGACCAACAAGACGCTGCGATTCGATATGCGCAGCAACGGCCGAAACAAGCGCCGCATTTGCGGGTTCCATTTCAGCGGTTGCGATCACAACTTTAACAGTTCCCGGACCGTTCCATAGCTTATAGCATTTTGCCATTCCAACGCCGTCAATCTCCATCGCCCACTGTTCAAATTCGTATTCATTACCGGATGTTACCGGATGTTCCAAAAAATAATAGTACCGATCCCGATAGGCTTCGTCTGTTTCCGCATCGGTTCCGCCGGATATCGGCGCTGCATTGCTGACGCTCAAAAGCCCCTGCGGCATGATAGGAAAGTAATTAACAGATTTCGCTGCCGCGTTTCCGGAGCTCCCCGGTTCTGCGGCTTCAATCGGCACCGTGGCGTTTCCGTCTGTAATAATGACCTCCTGCACGGTTTTATAAAGAATTCTGCCCCGCGCAACCAATGTTCCGCGTGCAATCGTCACACCGTTGTTTCCGGAAATAGTGACCTCGCCTGTTGCAAAGGTTGCGCCTTTTCGCGTATAGCCAAGCTGACCCAAAAGACGGTCTAGATCTTCGCCCTCCGCATCTGCGATAAAGTGTTTTTTCATTCCTATATCAACTGCTTCATACGCAGCTGCAAATTCAATAGCAGCCGCCGCAAGAATGTCGTATAAGACACTACCTTTATCGGTGCTGTACTGCGCCGGGATTGCATTTTGCAATCGGTTTATAATCCCATCCACTGTTTTATCTATCATGATTCTAACACCTCCGCTACCGTCTCGCTGCCGTAAATGCTATCAACAAAAAAAGAAATCGTGAGCCTGGCG
The DNA here is from genome assembly GCA_900550775.1 of uncultured Eubacteriales bacterium. GTDB lineage: Bacteria > Bacillota > Clostridia > Monoglobales > Monoglobaceae > Ructibacterium. Next base: position 1,714 of record URTH01000112.1, read on the forward strand.
CCGTCACGAATTACAGAAAACCTGGAAACATCCTTGACGTCCTCCATGCTTCCTATACATTCCTTTACCTCGCGTTCAATCTCGGAAGCCAAGAACGCAGAGGGAAGCGTTTTTCCTACAACAAGATTTTCCAAGCAATTCCCATAGCCGCTGTCAAAATATACATCGTAGCGGTTTGCCGTTGTGTGCAATATTTTTTTGATGCGCTGAATCAGCGCCGGCTTTCCGCTTATAAGCTCTAAATTTCCGCCCCTCGTTGTTACAATTTCGCGTTGATTAAAATCGTAAACAATATCCTGTTTCATAACATATCAACTCCAATCACAAGAAAGGATTTTTCGGTGTTTTTCATCGGGAGTAGATAAACGGCTTTCCCGATGAAAACATAATCTTCGTTCTGATCCTGTTTTTTTAAGTCAAGCACGCTTGCAATATCCTCTTCGCTTAAAACAATCTTTTCGCTAAGGCGTATCTTGATATCCGGCAGCTGCTCCACAACGCCGGATAGCGGGGAATATGATGCTGCGTTTTCCCGCGCTTTTAGCAGCATAGCCATTTCATAAGGAGCGTTCATGACCCGATGCCCTCCAATTCTACCGTCACCGTGTGACGGTTTTTCTTAATTTCATGTTGTGCAGAGGTGATTTGATAAGCTGTGCCGTCAACATATAAGATATCACCTGCACGCGTGTTATCCTGTAATTCGACCACCATGGGAAAGCTCCTGGATGTACTGTCGCGGTTTCGTTCTGCCAATTTGGTTTCGGCTGTTTTCCACGGATCGCCGTCCTCTTTTTCCTGTTTTACGACTTCCTGTAAAAATCCGTACTGCATACATGCGGCATCGTCTCTTATGCTTGCCAGCGTCTCAGTGTCGGAAATCACTTTTACAGCGGTCTTGCGATCCTCGATAGAAGAAGATGCGGTCTCGGCGCCGCGGTAAGTCACACTGTCTTTATATTCCGTGTTTTGGGAAACTCTAAACTTTGGTGACGCAGTAAACGTCCCGATTTTGTAAATGCGAATCCCGGACGGAACAAAATCAAAGTTCCAATCTCCGCCGATTTTTTCAAGGATATTCCAAAGCACCTCGGAGACGCACTTATCGATATACAGTTCTGTAACAAGGCAGTTTGCCATTGCAGCAGTGTCTATGTATGCAATCGGTACCGATAAATCGGACAGTATTTTACAAATTACCGTCTCTGCCGGCGCGTCTTTAAACTGATAAGTGTCGGTTGTTTTATTCAGATACCATCCGGCATCTGCCGCGGTGTAGGCGTTACTGTGGCGGCTCCCGGTGTCATCGGATAAAATGACGCCGCGAAACATTTCTGTTCCGCAGAGGAAGAGGCGGAGGATGTCTCCCTTTTGCGGTAAGTAAATATTCTGATACCGGGTGTCGGACTTTGCGAGTGCAAACGATAGCTTTGTCGCAAGTTCCTTTTTGGTGTTTTCCCAGGAAAGCGAACCAAGCGTTTTTGTAACGTCATGTAGTCCGCAGTATATGGATATTTCATTGCCGCCCGCCATTTCCGGCATAGAAAATAGCTGGCTGTGAAGCGTTATCTTTTCGTTTTGATCGTAAAAGTTTGCCTCTTTTTCGCTCTCGCCCGATTCGCCGCCTGTCCACTCCATGGCAACAATTGTAATTTTGCTGCTGTACGGACGGGATGAATCCGTCACCACATTCCCAACGCCGTTTCCGTTGATTGCCCGGATCATTCCGTCTGCATAGCTTTTTACAATCGCAACGTGATCCGCCCAGGAATGATCGCCTCTGAGATTTACAATCAACAAGTCTCCCGGCTGCGGTGTATAGCCGTCTCCGGCATGATGCAGCGTACCCATATTTGCAAAGCTGCAGGCTGCCGCCGTCCCTTGGCGCGTATCTCCGCATTGTCTGAAACACCAGTTTACGAAAATAGCACACCAGGGCTGACCGCCGGTGTTATACTTTGACGGTCCGTTTCCCACCTCTGCCGCGGCAATACTGACAAATTGATTCGCCGATGCCATGCCAAAGTCCTCCTATAAAACATTTTTGTCCTTTAAAATACGATACATAATGGTAATCACCCTTGCCATGTCCTCGGTCATATCCAGGTTATCGCCGGTACCGTTGATATAACCGGCAGCGATCAGTTCCGATAATGCCTGGTTGTAAAACGGCGCACCGTCCGCCGCACTTTCAATGACCTTGCCGCCGGAAAGGGAATCTACCTTGGCGGAAAGTTCCTCGATTTTTCCGTTTAACTCATCATATTGTGCCATAGTCAACGCCTCGCTTTCTGTATCAATCAGCGGAATCTCCTTAAATGCAATGCTATATTCGATATCCCCGGTCTGCCCCAGCTTATAGTCAAACTGCGTTACCTTTACCGCCATGTTGATCGGCGTTCCGGATATGACAAGCCGGATCGGGTATTTTCTTGCAATCCACGTGTCGATTTTATAGCCGTACTGCCACGCGTCACTGAGCCGTGTGCACCGCAAAAAAGGATAATCCCTGGTGGGGAAGAAGCTGTCCCAGCTGATAGATTTAAGCATAGGCGCGTCAATAAAACTAAGTTCTTCCCCGGTGATGGTCTCAAAGGTCTCATCGCTCTGCGGCTTGGAGACCGAAAACTCTGGAGGAATCACCGGAAGCTCCAAAACCTCCTCCATATTGTTGATGGATAAAAAAATCCGCAGCATTTATGATTCCTCCTACATATTATCTAAGATCTGTTTTACTTTTTTCACAAATCGTTCCGCCGCACGGTCGTCATCCGCGTTGACCGTTACATGGAACGTGTTGTAATAGGTTCCGCCGCCCGCTCCCGCCGGAAGCGGAGCCACACTGGCGCCGCGCGGAAGCCGCAGCACTTCGGGGCCTCGTTCGCCGACCAGTACACTGCCCGGATGCCGGATGACGCCGCCGTTTGCAAGCATGGGCAAGTTGACAGATGCAAGTTTGGTAATATTAACGCCCGGTATGTTATTGATGACATCAATCGCCCAGTTAATGGACTTGATAAAGCCGTTAATGAGCTTCCCGGCAAACCGTATAACGCCATTGATTACGCTTTTGAATGCGCCGGATATGCCGTCTGCAATCGCAGTTCCTATGGACGAAAACATACTCTTAATCGTGTTCCAAATGTTTTGGAAAAAGCCGACAACATTTGAAAACGCACTGTAAACAGCATTTCTTGCGGAATTAAACACACCGCCGAACCATTCGCCGACCGCAGAAAAGACATTTTTAATACCTTCCCAAAGGAAAACCGCCGTATCTTTTATGCCATTCCACAGACCCATAAACCACTCGCCAGCCGATGAAAAGAACCCCTTGATGCCCTCCCAGCACCACGATGCACCGTCCTTGATTTTGTTCCATATGCCCACAAACCATGCGGAAATTTGAGCCCAGTTTTTATAAAGAACCACGCCAATCCCTATAAGAGCGCCAATCGCAGTAATGATTAGGCCGATCGGGTTGGCGTTCATAGCGGCATTCAGCGCCCATTGTACGCCTGTTGCAATTGAAACGGCGGTTTTGTATGCGACAATCGCACCAACTACGCCGCCGATTACCGGCTCAAGCCAAGCCCAATTGTCCTTAACCCACGAAATCATATTTCCAACGGTTTTTGCGCCGGATTTTGTCTTTTCCCATAGGTCAGCCGCGATCGGCTTTATCTTTTCAATGGCCGATGTGACTTTTTCCCGAATATTTGGGATGTTTGAGCTTAAATACTGTACCAGCCCCGAAACCGCTGGAAGAACGGCAAAGCCGACTTCATCCTTGACAGATCCCCATGCGTTTTTCAACTGACGGATTCTGCCCTCATCGGTTTGTGCCATTTGCTGCGCCAGTCCGCCAAAGTTCTTTCTAAGCACCTCCACAAGCGCGGCTGCCTTTTCGCTCTCGGTTCCCGTCTTTAAAATCTTTTCTTGTTCTGCCGTAAAGGAAACACCGGCCTTGGTGAGCGCCCCGACAGAGCCGTTCATAACTTTGCCGATAAGATTACCGCTGTTTATCATCTGTTCTTGCGAAACATTAACGCCGTATTGCGCAACCGCGAGATCCTGAAAGGCCGGAAGAAGTGTTTTAATGGTATTGGCGCTAAGCTGGAATGTCGCAAGCTGAGACGCGCCGGCCATGGTAGCATCCCCTTCGATGGTCGTACAAAGCTCCAATGCATCGCCGTAATCAATAAGGTCTTTTACCTGTGCCTTTGTTGTCCCGGAGACATTCATCATCAATGTTTCAAGACGTGTGTTGGCGCGTTCCAGCTCCATAACGCCGGTGACACAGTCAGTCAGAAAATCCTTTGTCTGCCGAAAACCGACATATGCTGTTGCGGCACCTACGGCCTTTTTGGCAAGAGATGAAAGACTGTTTCCGGCAGCGGATATGCCGGAGTTGAATTTTCCCGATGCGGA
>URTH01000113.1 GCA_900550775.1 uncultured Eubacteriales bacterium
GGTTCAGACCTTGTCCGATGCGGACGAAACATTGGGATAGGGGAGGAAGGGCGGCGGATTTTCGCCGTGCGGCAGAATCTGTTTTTCCATCCAGACCATGTGATACCAACGCTGAAACTTGTAGCCGCATTGGTGAAAGGTGCCGACGATCTCGTACCCCATGTGTGTGTGAAATCCGATGCTGTTGTCGTTTAGATAAGGGTCATTGTTCTGTGCCGGTTTTGCGATACAGGCATAGAGATTACATACATTTTGCATGGTAAGACAGTGGGTCAGCGCCTCATAAAGCGCTTTGCCGATGCCGGACTTTTTGCAGTCGTGTCTTACATAGACGGTCATCTCCGCCGCGCGTGCGTAGGCGGCTCTGACGTGGAATGCGCCGGCGTAGGCATACCCCAAAATCTCTCCGTGGTCGGTTGCAACCAAATACGGGTATCGCATGAGCGTGTGCTCTATGCGCTCCTGAAATTCCGCAAGGGACGGCACCTCATATTCAAAGGTAATGGCGGTGTTTTCTACATAATACGCATAAATATCCAGCAGCGCAGCTGTGTCTTTTACGGTTGCCGGACGAATTTGAATGGTTGATGTTTTCATATCAGACAGCTCCTTCCTGTTGTATTGGTTTTCGGCCGAGCTTTCGGTAGCAGACTGCAAAATAAAGGATTTCCGCTGCGGCCGTAATGCCCCACGAAAAAACGTAGAGCAGATAAAGCGAGGTAATGGTCTTAAAGTGCGCAAAAACGGTAAAGACCCAAATGATGCGGAACACGCAAGAACCTAAAATCACAATGGCGGTGGGAATGATGGTCTTTCCGATGGAAGCGGCAATGGTGCAGTCCATAAAGGCGGACACCGCGTAAGACAGCCCCATGATTTTTAAACGGTAGAGCCCTTCTTTCATAACATCGGCGTCCCTGGTGAATACAGACAAAAACTCTCTGCCGAAAAGAACCAAAAGGCCGCCCATCACCGCCGCAATGCCAAAGGAGTAGGCAAGGGTGATAAAATAACTCTTGGTGACGCGATCCCGTTTGTTTGCCCCCAAATTTTGGCTCATAAAGCTGGCACATGCCACGTAAAATGCCGCCATGACATCGTAGACCAGAGAGTCTGCGTTGGCGGCCGCGGCGTTTCCCTCCACCACAACGGCCGGAAAGGTGTTGACCGCGCTCTGAATAAACAGATTGGCAATCTGAAAGATGGCGTTTTGGATTCCGGACGGAACGCCGAGAGAGAGCACCTTTTCCCAAAAGCCGCGATACAGACGGAGGGAGGATAAGGAGAGCTTATAATCCTCTTTGCAGCAAAATAGGAACCGCAGAATCAAAATGGCGGAACAATACTGCGAAATCACGGTTGCATAGGCAACGCCGCTGACGTGGAGCTTAAGCACCACGACAAAAAACAGATTCAGCACAATATTTAAAACGCCGGCAAAAAGGAGGTAGTAGAGCGGCCGTTTGGTATCACCGGCGGCGGAGAGCAGACCGTTGCCGAAGTTATAAACCGCCATGGCCGGCATCCCCCAAAAGTAGATGTGAAGATAGAGCGACGCGCCGTCGATCAGTTCTTCCTTGGTGCCGAGCATCAGCAATAGCTTATCGCACAGGGCAAGCCCTGCCAGCATAATGAAAATGCCGGAGATCACGCATACCAAAAGGGAGGTATGCACGGATTTTTTTAATGCGTCCCGGTCTTTGGCGCCGATAAAACGGGCGCAAAGCACGTTGACGCCGCTGCCCATTCCCATTAAAAAGCCGATAAAGATGGCAACCAGCGTAACGGTGGAACCGACCGAACCGAGCGCCTTAGAGCCGGAGAACTGACCCAGCACCGCGATGTCGGACATATTAAATAAGACCTGCAGCAAATTGGACACAATCAGCGGCAGGCTGAAAAAGAATATTTGTTTTGTTAGCTTTCCCTCGGTCATGTTAAATTTCCCCAAACCAATAAAATTTACGATATTATACACCCTTTTCTTAGGTTTTGCAAGGAAAATCGCGGAATTTCCTGAAAAAATGTTGCAAAATACCGTGCTTTCCTGTATGATAAGCATAAAGGAATGAGACAAACACAGTTTCAGATGAAACGGGGCATAAAAAGAGGGCGGTGATGGCGATGGCGGATTTTGTCGGTATCAGATTAAATGATGTGCTCACGATTAAAAAGCTGTATACGGTACATTATTTTGAATTATCCAATCGATATTTTTTTCCGGGCGAGAGCCACGATTTTTGGGAGTTTGTTTATGTTGACAAAGGGGATATTGCGGTTGTTGCCGGCGACCGTTCCTTAAAGCTGAGCCAGGGAAACATCATTTTTCATAAGCCCAACGAATGGCATCGCCATTGTGCCGACGGCGTTACGGCATCCAATATTGCCATTGTGAGCTTTGAATGTGACGATGCGGCAATGCAGTTCTTTGAAGATAAGATTCTGACCGTAGGGCAGGAACAAAAACACCTGATTTCAAAAATTATTGCAGAATATGCCGATGCCTTTGCAACGCCGCTGGACGATCCGTATACGCATCGTCTGGTACGGCGGAATCAGTCGCCGATCGCGGCAGAGCAGCTGCTGCGTATTTATTTGTGCGAGCTTTTGATTTCGTTTTTGCGCAGCAGTCCGCTGAGCCGGCAGCACGGACTGCCTTATCTGCATCAGTCTGACGCAACACTGAATTTGTTGCTTGGCTACATGCGCGAAAAGGTAAACGGTCACATCACCCTGTCCGAGCTGATGGCGTACAGCGGAACCAATAAAACCATGATCAACCATTTGTTTCAAAAGGAGTTTCATATGGGCGCCATCGCTTATTTTATCCGCATGAAAACAGAGGTGGCAAAAAAATATCTGCGCGAGGCGAATTATAATATCACGCAGATTGCGGAGATGCTGGGATATGCGAATATTCACTATTTTTCCAGGCAGTTTAAAAAGACAACCGGCATGACCCCGACGGAATATGCGATCTCGATTCGTGCCATGGTGGAAAAATAAAGAAGGGATCGCGCTTGCGATCCCTTGAGGTTTAGTCTTTTTTGCGGATTCCGGCGTGAATCCGTTTTTTTGCGTTCTCGATCTGCGCCGCCGTTGGTGGATTTACATCCTCTAACGAATAAGGAATCTTAAGGTTTTCCCATTTGAATTTTCCCAAGGTGTGATAAGGTAAAACCTCGACACGCTCCACGTTGGGCAGCGTATCAACCAACGTGCCGATGGCGTCCAAATCCTCGTCAAAGTCGGTGTGACCGGGAACCAGAACATGGCGAATCCAAACCGGTTTTTGAATCTCTGCAAGATAAGCCGCCATATCCAAAATGTTGCGGTTATCTGCGCCGGTCAAGTCCTTGTGACGGCGCGGATTCATCTCTTTGATATCCAAAAGCAGCAAATCCGTATACTGCATCAATTCCCGAAACTGTGAGAAAAACGGCTCCTCCCTGGTAAAGGGATTCCCGGCGGTGTCAATGGTGGTATGAATGCCCTCTGCCTTGGCTTTTTGAAAAAGCTCGGTGACAAACGCAATTTGCAGAAGCGGTTCACCGCCGCTGACGGTAATACCGCCGCCGTCCTTCCAATAATTCCGAAAACGCAGCGCTTTTTTTAAAATCTCATCTGCGGTGACGGCGGTGCCGCCGTCGGTTTTCCAGGTGTCCGGGTTGTGACAGTACCGGCAGCGCAGCCGGCACCCCTGCATAAAGATCAAAAATCTTACGCCGGGGCCGTCAGCCGCGCCAAAACTTTCTGTCGAATGAATATATCCTGTCATAACGGCTTATAAAGAGGTGTGGCAGGTTCTTGCGATAACATCAAGCTGCTGCTCGCGGGTCAGGTCGATGAACTTTACAGCGTAGCCGGAAACACGGATGGTAAAGTTGGCGTACTCTTCCTTTTCCGGATGCTCCATAGCGTCGATCAGCTTTTCTTTGCCAAATACGTTGACATTGAGGTGATGCGCGCCGCCGCTGAAGTAACCGTCCAGAACGCGAACCAGGTTGTCCACCTGTTCCTTTTCATCATGACCCAAAGCGTCCGGGTTGATGGTCTGCGTATTGGAGATACCGTCAAGCGCATATTCGTACGGGAGCTTTGCAACCGAATTCAGCGATGCCAAAAGACCGTTTTGCTCTGCGCCGTAGGAGGGGTTTGCACCCGGAGACAGCGGTTCGCCGGCCTTTCTGCCGTCCGGCAGGGAAGCCGTAGCCTTACCGTATACCACGTTAGAGGTAATGGTCAGAATCGAGGTGGTTGGCTCAGAATCGCGGTAGGTGTGGCACTTTTTGATCTTGCCCATAAAGGTCTTGAGCAGCCATACTGCGATATCGTCTGCACGGTCATCATCGTTGCCGTAACGCGGGAACTCGCCGGTGGTTTCAAAATCCTGTGCGATGCCGTCCTCGTCACGAATAACGCGAACCTTGGCATACTTAATGGCGGACAGAGAGTCAACCACGTGGGAGAAACCGGCGATACCGGTCGCAAAGGTACGGCGGACATCGGTGTCGATGAGTGCCATCTCGGCTGCCTCATAGTAGTATTTATCGTGCATATAGTGGATGACGTTCAAGGTACGAACATAAACTCTTGCCAGCCATTCCATCATCTTGTCGTACTTTCTGAGGACTTCGTCATAGTCCAGATACTCGGAAGTAATTGCCGGGTATTCGGGGCCAACCTGCATCTTGGTCTTGGCGTCTCTGCCGCCGTTGATTGCGTAAAGCAGGCACTTTGCAAGGTTTGCTCTTGCGCCGAAGAACTGCATTTCTTTACCGGTCTGTGTTGCGGATACGCAGCAGCAGATTGCATAGTCGTCACCCCATACCGGGCGCATAACGTCGTCGCTCTCATACTGGATCGAGCTGGTACGTACCGAAATAGCAGCCGCATAGCGCTTAAAGGATTCCGGCAGGTCTTCCGAGTAGAGTACGGTCAGGTTCGGCTCCGGAGACGGGCCCATGTTTTCTAAGGTGTGCAGGAAACGGTAGTCGTTCTTGGTTACCATGCTGCGGCCGTCTACGCCTTTACCGCCGACGTTTAAGGTTGCCCATACCGGGTCGCCGGAGAACAGCTCATTATAGGAAGGAATCCGGGCAAACTTAACCATACGGAACTTCATAACCATGTGATCGATCAGTTCCTGTGCTTCTTTTTCGGTCAGGATGCCTTCGTTTAAGTCACGCTGAATGTAGATGTCCAGGAAGGTCGATACACGGCCGACACTCATTGCGGCGCCGTTCTGTGTTTTGATGGCTGCCAGGTATCCGAAGTATAACCACTGGCAAGCCTCTTTGGCGTTTGCCGCCGGCTTGGAGATGTCATAGCCGTAGGATTCAGCCATTACCTTCATTTCTTTTAATGCATTGATCTGCATGGTGATTTCTTCACGCTGACGAATTTCTTCTTCAAACATGGATTCACTTTCGCAGTTTGCATAGTCCAGCTTTTTCTTTTCAATCAGATAATCAATACCGTAAAGTGCTACACGGCGGTAGTCCCCGACGATACGGCCGCGGCCGTAGGTGTCCGGCAGACCGGTGATGATCTTGTTCTTACGAACCAGACGCATTTCCGGCGTATAAGCGTCATAAACGCCCTGGTTGTGGGTCTTGTGATACTGTGTAAATATTTTATGAAGCTCAGGATCCGGCTCATAACCGTAGGTGCTGCAAGCCTCTTCAGCCATCTTAATGCCGCCGAAAGGCATAAACGCACGCTTTAAGGGCTTGTCCGTCTGCAGACCGACAATCTGCTCCAAATCCTTCATGTTATCGTCAATATAGCCAGGCTTGTGTGCCGTAATACCGGTTACAATCTTGGTGTCCATATCCAATACGCCGCCCTTGGCGCGCTCTTCTTTCTGCAGTTCCTGTAGCTTTCCCCAAAGCTTATCGGTCGCTTCGGTCGGTCCTTCCAAAAATGTCTCGTCGCCATCATAAGGGATGTAGTTATCCTGAATAAAATCGCGTGTGTCGATGTCATCGCGCCATTTTACCCCTTGAAAGCCGTGCCATTGTTCAAAATTTGTCATTCCTTTGACCTCCATATTCCTAAGCGGTT
>URTH01000114.1 GCA_900550775.1 uncultured Eubacteriales bacterium
TTTATATATCGGGCAGCATAGACACCTATATCATTATAATCCGTTTTGAGGCAGAACTTGAAAACTCCGATCAGGAATATCAGCCGCTCCGTTCCCATTCCAAGGGCGGTCTGATTAAGACGGTGGACGGCGGCAAGAACTGGTTCATCGTCAACAAAGAAATGTCGGACAGCGTGATTGCCGTACACCCGACCAAAGGCATTGTCTACGCCGGAAACGAATCCGGGTTCTTCCGCTCGGAGGACGGCGGCGTGACCTTTACGCAAATCTTATCCGATGAGCCGATTTACGGACTTGATGTGATCGGGACAAGACCGGACTATGTCTATATTAACGACAGTAAAGGCGTATTGATCTCCAAAGACTGCGGTAAAACATTTACCAGAGTCAAAGCCAGCGGTTTCCCCAAGCGTACCGATTTAAGCGATGTCCGCGATATCGTCCGCGACTTGGCGGTCAGCCCGGCAAATCCGAACTATATGATGGTGGACGACCGCAATTATCACAGGTACAATAACAAACGCTATTACAGCCACGACGGCGGAAAAACCTGGGCAGAGAGCAGCTATGACACGTCAAAAGACTTTTTCTTTAACCATAGCCGCCAGCACCCGTACGCATGGCATCCGACCGATGAAAACAAGGTCTGGACGCTTGGCGGAGACTGGATTGTCTCAAGCAATGACGGCGGAAAAAGCTTTATCTGGGATAACAACGGCAACTGCGGAACGCCGCCGGGCGGAAGATTCAACTTTAACCCGTTTAACACGGATCTGATCTTCTGCGGCGCACAGGATCTGACCGGTTTACTTTCGACCAACCGCGGCAACACCTTTGTTCCGATTGAATCGGAGGGCGGCTTTGGCTGCACCTACGGAAATTACGCGGCAGACGAGAATCTTTTGATTGCCGCCATCGCAGACGGCTGGTATACGACCCGTAAGCTGCATGTCAGCCGTGACGGCGGAAAAAGCTTTGAAAACACCGGGCTTGCCTTAAAATACGGCTACGCACGCCGCGCCACCTCGTTCTGGGGCAGTCCTACGGATTTAAACACTCTGTTTGCCGGCGAATATGTCACCCATGATCGGGCAAAAACCTGGAAGGAAATGAACGGATGCCAGTTTGTAATGGCGGTGAACTACTATCACAACCGTGAAATCTACGGACTAAACAACGAGGTCATCGTGGTCTCTTACGACAACGGCGAGACATGGTATCCGTTCTCGGAAACCTACTTGGATGACGAGGAGGCATCCCGCGGCTGGGGCAAGCATTGCTGGGATATTGAGTATGACGGAATCAACGATATCCTGTATTATGCCAACGGCAGCGGCAACTCGGCGCACAACCTTGTCCGGGTGGAGAATAACGTCCATAAAAACATCGGCGTGAATGTTCAGCTTCAGGAGCGCGTCGGTGACAAGTGGTATCAGCTGATTGCCTTAGACCCCAGACACCCCGACATCTTATATGTCGGCGGTTACGGTTCGGGACAGATGAAGTGCTCCAATTCGGTACAGCGTTCCTGTGACCGCGGCGAGAGTTTCCAGATTATCTCGTCCATGGGCGATAACAAATCCATCGTCAAAGACGGCGACAGTGCCGGTTCCGGCTGCGAAACACTGGTGGTACACCCGGAGGACGGAACACTGTGGATGTGGGCTTCCGGCGAGGGGCTTTGGACCTTCCCGGCGCCGTATGAATAGAAATTGATTAGCCGGACAAATCCGGAGAAATAAAAAAACAAACGGAAGGGGATTTTTATGAAAAAAATAACAAGCATACTTTTGACACTTGTCATGGTAATCACCTCCATGACGATCGTCTACGCCGGCAGCGGCGCAAGCGCGAGCGATCCGATTGATATCGCAACCGCAGACGAGTTTCGGGATTTTGCGGCCGCAATCAATGCGGATCCGACCGGCGGCGCCGGAAAGTACTATCGTCTGACCGACGATATCGATTTCGGCAATGAGCCTTGGAACACCTTTATCGGCAGCGAGGCCGTACCGTTTCAGGGCAACCTGAACGGTAACGGAAAAATCATTAAAAACTTTACGGTAACGGCAGACGATGATATCAAGTTTGGATTGTTCGCCTACATCGGCGGCAACGCTGAGGTATATGACCTGGGCATCCAAAATGTTACCATCACCATGACCAACCCCGGAAAGTATGATCCGGTTGCCGGCGGTCTGACGGCTGTCGCAAGCGGAAACGCAAAGTTTAACAGATGTTTCTCAAAAAATGTGAAGCAAAAGCTCGGCTTTACCAAGACAACCGAAAACGGTCAGCTGCACTCCTGCGGCGGACTTATCGGCAGACTGGAGGGAGACGGCGTCAGTGTTACAAACTGCTATTCAATCGGCGCAGACCTTTATCCCAACGAGATCAACTATGACGGCGGTTTAATCGGCTGCGGCAATCAGTTTGCAAATGTAGAAAACTGCTATACCGACAGCACATTGGGTCGTTTTAAGAACGAGTTAAAGGATAACATCAAAAATTCGTACTATGTGACATCGCCGGACTGGCCGGGCACGGCCGATCAGGACTTCTGGCCGGATGCTCATAAGTATTACGGAACGCAGATTTCTGTGGAACAACTCAGGGATCACCAGGGCGCACTGGGCACCGCTTACGTGAAAGGTTCCTCTGCAAACAAGGGTTTTCCTGCATTTAGCTGGGAAATCGTATCGGCGCCGATGACAGGCTCCGGCACAGAGACAGACCCGTACCTGATTATGAGCCTTGATAACTTAGCCGAGGTTTCGATGATGACAGAAACAAGCGGAAAGTATTTTAAGCTCGGCGCAGATATCGACCTTGGCGGTAGTCTTTGGGATTCTTACATCGGCACCGAGGCCAACCCGTTTAAGGGGAATTTTAACGGTAATGAAAAAACTGTGAAAAACTTTAGAATTATGATTCCTGGACCTGCCACCGGCGAGGAAAGCTATGCAGCCCTTTTTGGGGTTACAGACGGTGATGCCGTAATCGAAAAGCTTGGTATTGTTAATGTGGAAATCAATTCCGCAAACGGCAGATACGGCGAAAATGCCGGCGGAATCGCAGCGTTGATTAAGGGTAACACAAGAATCAGCAACTGTTTTGCACGCGGACTGAGTGTGACCTATAAGAGAAAAGAGGCAGAAATCAATGCAGTTGCGCCGATCGCCGGAACCTCCAGAAGCGATGGTACCGTGATTGAAAATTGTTACAGTGTCGGCATTGATATTCCGGATTCTAACGTAGACTACGACGCCGGCATCTTAGGCCGCGGTGATAACTTTGGAAAAATCGAGAACTGTTATTCCAACTTCTCTATTGTAAGATGCGATGATTCTTTCAAGGATCGGGTCATCAATTCTTATTACTGCGGTAATCTTCCGTGGCCGTGGACCAATGCGGACGGCAGCAGTCATTATCATGGAACTGCGGAGACCCAGGCAGAACTCAAAGGCATGGCAGGAACGCTGGGCGCAGCCTATAAAGACGGCGGTCTGGAAAACGGCGGATATCCGGCGCTCAGCTGGGAGACCGTATCCGAGATCGTATTGGACAAAGGCGAAGGTACGCCGGACGATCCTTATCTGATCGAGAATGCAAGTCAGCTTTCGGCGGTTTCGATGCTGACCAAAACGGACGGCGTTTACTTTAAGCTGATGAACGATATTGACTTAAACGGTATGCAGTGGGAAAATTACATCGGCAGTGAGGCAAACCCGTTTAAGGGTGACTTTAACGGAAACGGCCACGTGATTTCCAACTACAAAATCCGCGCAACCGAGATGGCTACCCACGGCTTATTTGCTTATACCGACGGCAGAGCGCACATCTATAACCTCGGTGTTGAAAACATTACGGCAATACTTCCGCACTATTCCTGGTCGGCAAAGTTTGGCGGTCTGATCGGTGAGATGCGCGGTGATTCCTCGATCACACGCTGCTATGCAAAAAATGTAACGTACGAGGCAGAGTGGGATGTTGCAAATTCCGGTAGGACGCAGGGCGAATTCTGGGCGGCAGCCGGCCTGGTTGGCTACGCCAACGGCAGCGGTGTTGAAATTCGCCAGTGTTACAGTAACTATGTCGATGACGGTGTAAGAGCGACGGCGGACGGCGGCACTTATCCCCTCGCGGATAAAGACGGCGGCGTTCTGGGTGTTGCGGATAACTTCTTAGCGCTTAACAAGTGCTACTCCGACACCTATGTCGGCAGAACCAAGCTTGGCATCTGGGTTGAGGACTGTTATCAGACAAGATGGCCGACAGAGTTTGACGAGGGCTACGACTGGGGCGCATGGAAATCCGATGTCCAGTACCTTGGTTATAAGTGGAATAACGATTACTATATCTTTGGCGATAACACCACCTATCCGGTGTTTAAGTGGCAGCAGTATCCGGGCATGTATAACAACCTGGTTGTCGGCGGCTCGATGGACATCACCGATGAGAATGCAGAAAAGATCTTCGGCGTAAAGGGCGCCAGCATCGTAAACGGTATCAATGTTGGTCTTGCATCCGATGTGATGTGCTTGCCGAGCACGACCTCGCTGCAATACAAAGTACCGCTGAAAAAGAATGCATACTACCGTGTATCCTTTATGGGAAGAACGACACAGGCGACTGCGGACGGTGGATTTACCTTTAAGCTGGGTGATATGGATCTTAGTGAAAAGCTGATTGATAAGAGCCTTACCAGCGATTGGAATTTTGATACCAAGGTTGTATATGTAAAGGCTGCTGCCGATACGGACGCAATCCTTACAATTTCTGGTAATTCTGACCTTTATATTGACAATGTATCGGTAACACAGGTAAATCCGGATTATGAAGTCAAAGAGGCAACCGAGAGCATCAACCTGGCGCACAACAAAACCGAGGTTACCGATACGGGCATCTACGTAGAAGAAAAAATTTGCGGCGGGTTGGAAATCTTCTATACCGATGACCTGGGTTACTTTGACGGAGAAGGCAGAATGCTTTATGACAAGATCCCGATGGGTCTTGGCGCGATTGCCGATTCGTTCCATGCAAGGGTATCGATTGGCGACCGTGACGTTGAAAAGTCTATTGATGTAAACGTCAAGGAGCGAGAGATGCACAATATCAAATCAGCTGTTCTTTCAGACGCATCGGGCAAGCGTGTTTATGATGTGAAAAAGGCCGCAACCTTGTCTGAAATCACATTGGATAACCAAAGTGATGACGCAGCAACCCTTTACGCTGTCGCTTACAAAAACAATCTTTGTGTCGGCGTTAAGACCGCAGAAGTTACGGGAGACACCTGCACCCTCAACTGGACGCTGCCGCAGGCAGACCAGATCAGAGTTTTCGCGCTGGCGGATGGAACCATCAAACCGGTTGGTATCGAAGAAACAACCTATCCGACCCTGGATCATAACGCAAAAGTTACCATTTACACCATTGGCGACTCGATCGCAGCAACTTACTCCCCGGAGGATAACTTAAAGGGATGGGGTCAGATGCTTGGTGCACAGTTTGATGAGAGCCATGTTACCGTTGATAACAGTTTTTCAAGAGGCGGCATGAGCGCCGAGGAATTTGTCAGAGCGCCGGAGCGTCTTGCATCCATGCTTCCGAAGCTGAAGAAGGGCGACTATGTGATCATCCAGCTTTCTCATAACGATCACAGCAAATACTCCAAAGAGAAGTTTAAGTTCTTGCTCAGTCAGCTTTTGGTCAGTGTACAGGAAAAGGGCGCAATCCCGGTGTTCCTAACCTCGCCGGAGGTGCTGACCGCGGCAACGGATGTAAAGGGCGCCGATGGAAAGTATGAGGTCAATACCCAGCTTCGTGGTTACCCGGAAACGGTAAAAGAGCTTGCGGCAGAGCGCAACATTCCTGTTTTGGATCTGTATGAGTATACACACTCGCTGATGCGCGAACAAGGCGCGTCCGCATTGCAGAGCCAGGGAATCTGGGCAAACCAATTTGGCGACAACGTTCATTTTACATTAAAAGGTG
>URTH01000115.1 GCA_900550775.1 uncultured Eubacteriales bacterium
GCTTGCCCGTTTGATCGCGGCATTTTTGCTGCGGCCGCCTCTGTTTTTGATGAACCAAATCGCCAAGTTCTTTTCCAACGACCTTTTTCTGATTCCAATATCGGTACCGCCGGAATCCTTTCTTCCGGTTTATGGCATTCTCTGTCTGATTCTGCTGATTGCGCTCCGCCCCGCGCCAAGTGACCGCAATAAGACTTCAGCCTTTACAGAAACGGCAAATTATGATAAAATAGAACCGCTTTCAACAAATACGACAACCCACCCCGGAGGAAGAATATGAAAAAAATTTTATTTGTGTGCCACGGCAACATCTGCCGCTCCACCATGGCGGAATATGTCATGAAAGACCTTGTAAAAAAAGAAGGCTTATCCGACCTCTTTTTCATAGACTCTGCCGCCACCAGTACGGAGGAAATCGGGAACCCGGTTCATCCCGGCACGCGCCGAAAATTACACGAAATGCGCATTGCCTGCGGTGACCACCGCGCAAGACAAATCACGCGCGCCGATCTTGCCGCATTTGACTATCTGCTCGGTATGGATCGCGCAAACATCAAAAACATGCGGCGCATGCTTGGCGAAAGCCCAAAAATCATGCAGCTTTTGGACTTTTCATCAAGCCCCCGTGACATTGCCGATCCGTGGTATACCGGCGACTTTGACGCCACCTTTCGGGATGTCAAAGAGGGCTGCCTGTCGCTGCTTTATCATATTGTACCAAACATCTGCAAGGAGGAAACCAACCAATGAAAGTAACCGTCAGAGAATATACCGCACACGATCTTGCCGCAATGACCGGTATCTGGAATGAAGTTGTTGCCGCCGGAAATGCCTTTCCGCAGGAGGAACCGTTGACTCCCTCCGCAGCCGCGGATTTTTTTGCACAGCAAAGCCATTGCGGCGTTGCCGAATGCGCCGCAGAATCCGAGAAGTCCGATGATAAAAAAGTTCTCGGCCTATACATTCTGCACCCCAACAACATCGGTCGCTGCGGACACATTGCCAACGCCAGCTACGCCGTCTCGTCCGAAAGCCGCGGCATGCATATCGGTGAAAAGCTGGTGCTTGACTGTATGGAACAGGCAAGGCGTCTCGGATTTAAAATTTTGCAGTTTAATGCCGTTGTAGCGACCAATCTCCCGGCACGGCACCTGTATGAACGGATCGGCTTTCTGCCGCTCGGCACCATCAAGGGCGGTTTTCGCTGCGATGACGGCTCTTATGCCGATATCTGTCCCTACTACATCTCCCTGTAACTGAAAAAGCGCGGGATTTTCCCGCGCTTATTTTTTTTCCGCCGTTTTCGGTCTTTTTTTCTTTTACGGCAAAAAACAGCGGCATGATCCTGTGGGGAATGAAAGGGAATCCGAAATCTTGTAGGTTCCTGCTGTATTGCATCAAAAATCGAAAAATTGGGAAAAATTGTAAAATAATTACGTGAATGTGCACAGTCTGTGTCGTCTTGTGACAGCACAATAAAAAAATTGTAAAAAAAACTTAATTTTTTTTCAAAAAAACTATTGCAATCTGGACGTAAATGGATTAGAATAAAGAGGAAGTGGGGCAAAGTGGATGAAAGTGTATCGAAATGGATGAAAAATGCTTTCCCGTTTGCCAACCAAACAGACGAAAGGAGACGGCAAGATGCTCATCGGCGAATATCATCAGAACATTGATGCCAAGGGTCGTATCAATATCCCGGCAAAGTTTCGGCTTGACCTGGGCGAGAGCTTTGTCGTAGCCAAGGGTCTGGATAATTGCGTTTACCTTTATCCCAAAGCCGCGTGGGAACGGTTTGAAGAGGAGCTTTGCTCCGTACAGCCGACCCAGCGCCGGCGGCTGCACCGTTTTTTCTTCAGCGGTGCGGAGGAATGCAGCGCCGACACACAGGGGCGCGTGGTGATTCCGCCGAAAATCCGTGAGTATGCCGGACTGCAAAAAGAAATTGTGGTAATCGGCGTGTCGGATAAGATTGAGGTCTGGGGTCTGGAGCAGTGGAACCGTTATATGGAGGATCCTGCTTTTGAGGCCGAGGAGATCGCAAAGGTGATGGAGGATCTGGGAATTTAAAAACCGGGAGGCAGAGCATGGAATTTTCGCATATATCGGTTTTGCTTCAGGAAAGCGTGTCATACCTTAACGTTAAGCCGGACGGGATTTACGCGGACGGAACGCTGGGCGGCGGCGGACATTCTGCTTTGATTTGCAGCCGGTTGTCAAAAGACGGCATGCTTTTGGGGATTGACCGTGATAAAACGGCGCTCCGGGCAGCAAAGGAGAGGCTTGACGCGTTCCCGTGCAAAAAGCAGTTTTGCCATCGCAATTTTTTTGAGATCGAGTCCATTTTACAAGAGATGAATATCCCGCAGCTGGACGGCGCGATTTTGGATTTGGGGGTTTCCTCCCCACAACTGGATTGCGCGGAGCGCGGGTTTAGTTATCACCAAACGGCGCGGCTGGATATGCGGATGGATCAGGATGCCGCACTGGACGCCTACCGGGTTGTCAATACCTATACCGAAGAGCAGCTGTCCTCGCTGATTTTTCGGTACGGCGAGGAACGCTACGCCCGTAAGATCGCTGCGGCGATTGTAAGGGCGCGAGGGGACAAGCCGATCGAGACGACCACCGAGCTTGCTGATCTTATCAGGCAGGCTTTTCCGCCGTCGGCACGGTATGCGGACAAGCATCCGGCAAAACGGACGTTTCAGGCGATCCGAATCGCCGTAAACGGTGAGCTGGACGGGCTTAGCGATGCCTTAAAAGGCTTTGTGCGGCACCTAAAGCCCAGCGGGAGACTTGCGGTCATCACCTTTCATTCGCTGGAGGATCGGATTGTCAAGACAACCTTTTCCGAGCTGGCGAAAGGCTGCATCTGCCCGAAGAATTTTCCGGTTTGCGTCTGCGGCAAAAAGCCGGAGGTGACTTTGGTGAACCGAAAACCGATTATCGCCGGTGAAAAAGAACAGAGTGAAAACCGCAGAGCGCACAGCGCCAAGCTGCGCGTGATTGAGAAGTGCTGAAACCGTGATGGGATCCATCAAATAACACAGAGAGGATGAGAGACGTGGCGACATCGACACCCCAGAGACAAAACCGCACCGTGCGCCGTGCGCACACAGCGCCTGATTACAGCTACCGCCGCGGACATGCCGCCGCCACACGTGCGCATTACGGGTCACAGACCGCCTATGCGCCGCAGCGCCGCACCCAAAGTGTGCCGTCTCCCGCACCAAGTGCCGTAAAAACGCCAAAAACGGCAGCACAGCCCAAAAAGACGGAGGGCGTGCGCGTCTCCAAAAAGAAGGCGCTGCAAATGCTGGGTCGTATCGGCATTGTGTTTGTGATGTGTTATCTGATGATTTACCGTTACACCTTGATCCTGGAGTCAAATGATAAAATTACAAAGCTCGGCAGCGATCTTGCTGCGGCAGAATACCAGAACCAGTCCATCCAGGCAAAGATTGACCGCGCCTTGGAGCTTGGAACTTTGGAGGAGTACGCCACGGGAAAGCTCGGTATGATTCGCCCGGATCAGTCACAGATTTTTTATGTTGATGTGCAGATGGGGGACGAGACAACGGCAAAAGAGGAAGACAAGCAAAACACGCTTTCCGGGACACCGGGCGCACTGATTCATGCAATTCGTGTTTTAAAATAGAAAAAATCGGAATAAACTGAAAGTAGAAGGTTTCGGCCCGGCAGACAAAAAACCGCGCCGGGACGAATGTATCAATGGGCATAAGGGATTGATCTCTTATGCCTGTTTCGCCATAACCCCGGCAAATGCAATACAAAAACGGGCATGAGCGGCGGATATCGGAGGTGTCACAATGGCAAAAAAACGAAAAAAGGGAATCTATCCTGCCGGCAGAACCATGATTATGCTGGCGGCATTTTCCATTGCTTTTCTTCTTTTGATCGGCCGGACGGCCTGGCTGCAGATTGTGCAGGGCGAAAAGCTGTCCCGCGACGCGCTGCAGCAGCAGACCAGCGATAACACGGTCAGTGCCAAGCGCGGCAAGATTTATGATCGCAACCTGAAGGTTTTGGCCAGCAATGTCTCGGTCGAGACCATCAGCATTACCCCGGCGGATCTGCGCAGCAGTATTGAAAAAAATAAGCTGTCGGCCGCCAAGGTGGCGGAGGATCTGGCCGGTATTTTGAGTATGGATGCGCAGAC
Source organism: uncultured Eubacteriales bacterium (assembly GCA_900550775.1). Classification (GTDB taxonomy): domain Bacteria; phylum Bacillota; class Clostridia; order Monoglobales; family Monoglobaceae; genus Ructibacterium. The sequence continues at coordinate 4,184 of URTH01000115.1, forward strand.
GGTCGAGGGTAAAATCAACCGCCAGAGCAGCTTTGAATATATGAAGAAGAAGGTCGACAAGGATATCGCAGACGAGGTGCGCGCCTATGTCGAGGATAAAAAGCTGAGCGGCATCAGCTTTGTCGAGGACGTCAAGCGGTTTTATCCCTATAACAACCTGGCCTCTCACATCATCGGATTTGTGGGAAACGATAACCAGGGTCTTGAGGGAATTGAGAGCATCTGTGACGACGAACTGAGCGGTGTGCCGGGGCGTGTGGTAACCACCCAAAAGACGACCGGCTTAGAGTCGGGCACCAATTATGAAAACTATATCGAGGCACAGGACGGCAGCAGCGTGGTGCTGACCATTGATGAGGTCATCCAGGGCTATGTGGAAAAACACCTGGAAAACGCGCGGATTGCCAATAAACTGGAGCAGGGCGCGGCGGCCGTGGTGATGGACGTCAATACCGGCGATATCTTAGCGATGAGCTCAAAGCCGGACTATGATTTGAATGAGCCGTTCGCGATTACGGACGCGATCCGGGCAAAGTATGACGGCATCGATGATGAACTAAAGGCCTTAGAGGGCGAGGAATATAACAAGCGCTTTAATGAGGTGATCCAGACGGTGCGCCGCAACAAGGCGGTGGTGGATTCGTACGAGCCGGGTTCTACCTTTAAATCGGTGGTGGCGTCATTGGGGCTTGAAACCGGGGCGGTTAAGCTGGAGGATACCTTTCAGTGCAGCGGTGTGCAGCAGGTGCTGACCGAGCGGATTCACTGTGCAAACCGAAACGGACACGGCACCCAGACCTTTGCCCAGGCGGTGCGCAACTCCTGTAACCCTGCCTTTATCCAGATCGGTCAAAAAATCGGGAAAGAGCGGTTTTTGCGCGGCGTGCGTGCCTTTGGCTTTTTTGAAGAAACCGGGATTGAGCTGCCCGGCGAGACGGCCGGCGTCGGATTTACCGAGGATAACTTCAGTGAGGTGGATCTTGCGACTTCTTCGTTCGGCCAGTCGGTGACGGTGACGCCGCTGCAGATGATTACGGCGGTCAGCGCGGTTGCCAACGGCGGAAAGCTCTATAAGCCGCATCTGATTAAAGAGATTGTCAATTCCGAAAATATCGTGATCGAAAAGAACGAGCCGGAGCTGGTGCGCCAGGTCATTTCGGAGGAGACCAGTCAGACGATGTGCGGCATCTTAGAATCCGTTGTATCAGAGGGCGGCGGTAAAAACGCTTACCTTGCCGGTTACCGCATCGCCGGTAAAACCGGTACGTCAGAGAAAATCCCCCGCGGCAACGGAAAGTATATTGCGTCCTTTTTGGCATTTGCCCCGGCCGATGATCCGCAGGTTGCCTGCCTGGTAATTTTGGATCAGCCGCCGGTCGGTATGCCTTACTACGGCGGTGTGATTGCGGCGCCGGTGGTCAAAAATATCATGGAAGAGACCCTGCAGTATCTGGGTGTGGAACCGCGATATAAAGAAAATGAAAAAGATTTTGTCGATATCGAAGTACCGGATTTGTCCGGCATGACGGCGGCCGATGCGGAGAAGAAACTGAGCGAGAGCGGATTTCAGATCCGGATCAAGGGAGACCGCAATGCCGTCATTAGCGATCAGATCCCCAAGGCGTATACCAGGCTGGTCAGCGGATCAACCGTAGTGGCGTATACCGCCGGTACCAAGGCGGAGCGAACCGTGGTGGTGCCCAAGGTGATCGGCGAGAGTGCGGCGGCGGCAACGTCGATGCTGACAGGAGAGGGACTGAACGCCAGAATC
>URTH01000116.1 GCA_900550775.1 uncultured Eubacteriales bacterium
TTTTCCTCCGGCTTTTTTTCATCCTTTGGTTTAGGCTTCTCCTTAGGTGCGGATTTTGCCTGTTCCTTTTTCTCCGCCTTGTCCTTTTCATGGTTTTTAAGTTTTTCTTTTAGCTTCTGCAGCCTGTCCGGCTTTTCCTCTATGATAGGCTCGAATTCCGCTTCCTCTGATTGTTCTTCCTCAGGAAGCTCGTCCTCTATACCTTCGTCGTCAAATTCCGGTTCCCAGTCGCCCTCGTCTTCGGTCTCATCCGGCGAATCTTCTTCTTCGTCAAATTCGTCTTCCGCATCTTCCGGCGATTCCTCAGCTGCGTCTGATTCCTCCGAGGGCTTTGCAGCCTCAGCTGCCGCCGCTTCCTCTGGCGGCGTTTCCGCCTTTGGAGATTCGCTTTCACTTTGGTGCGATGTATCAGCTTCCGGTTCAGTTTCCGGCTGCTCCGCATTCTTGTCCGGCGGCTCAGGCTCGCCGGGCGGCGCTGATTCTTCTTTTTCAGGCGGTTTTTTGTTCTCTTCGGGTTTAGGCTTTTCCGGAGCGGCAAACAGCTGCGCTACTGCCGAATTTTCCAGATCCGCTAAAATCGAATCGACCTGTGCTAAAATATCTTCCGCCGTTGTCTGGTCCTTCTTCTGTTCCGAATCAGGGCGGTTATTTTCGCTCATTCCGTTTATCCCTCCTGCACGTGCGCGATTCCCTGTGCCAAAATGGTCTGAATATGATCATCGCACAGCGCATAGTATACTGTTTTTCCGGTTTTTCGACTCTTGACCAACCGCGCCTGTTTCAAAAAACGAAGCTGATGCGATATTGCGGACTGGCTCATGTTCAGCAGCGACGCAATATCACAGACACACAGCTCCGCGGACACAAGCGCCGCCAGTATCCGCAAGCGGGTCTTGTCGGAAAACGCTTTGAAAAAATCTGATGCGGCTGTAGTGATCTCCTCTGCCGGCATTGCGCTGCGCGCTGCCATAACTGCGTCCGTATGGACGATATGCTCCTCGCAGCACTCCAGTTCTGCGTCTGTATGCTTTGCCGACAATTTGATCCCTCCCGCAATATGTGCATATCTATTCAACTTATGATAACATTCCAGTCCACTTCTGTCAAGAATCGAGTCGAACACAAATGACAATTTTGCGTGCAAAAAAGTCCTGCAGGCCGGATATGGTCTGCAGGACTTGAACGTAATTTTTACTTTTCGGGCTGTTCGCGCTTCGGATCGGTCATAACTTCCTTGAATGAGGTTGCCAGACCCGCAAGGCTCTGAATCTCGCTCGGGATAATGATCTTAGTTGCCTTGCCGTCAGCGGCGCTGCTGAATGCCTCGAGGGATTTCAGCTTGATAACCTGCTCCGTCGGTGCCGCTTCATTCAGCAGATTGATGGAGTCTGCCAGTGCCTTCTGCACGGTAAGCAGCGCTTCCGCTTCACCTTCGGCCTCCTTGATCTTGGCAAGGCGATTTGCCTCTGCAGCAAGAACAGTTGCTTCCTTTTCGCCTTCAGCCACCAGAATCGCGGACTGCTTTTTACCTTCCGCTACCAGAATGGACTCACGGCGTTCGCGCTCGGCCTTCATCTGCTTCTCCATAGATTCCTGAATAGCAGCCGGCGGAATGATGTTCTTCAGCTCCACACGATTTACCTTAATGCCCCAGTCATCGGTCGCTTCATCGAGGATGGAGCGCATTTTGGTGTTGATGATATCGCGGCTGGTCAGCGTCTGGTCAAGTTCGAGATCACCGATGATGTTTCGCAGTGTGGTTGCAGTCAGATTTTCAATTGCCGCCATTGGGCTTTCGATACCGTATGCAAACAGCTTCGGGTCGGTGATCTGGAAGTACACGACCGTGTCGATCTGCATGGTTACGTTATCCTTGGTGATAACCGGCTGCGGCGGAAAGTCCACAACCTGTTCCTTTAAGCTGACGCGCTTTGCAATGCGGTCAATCATGGGAAGCTTGACATGCAGCCCAACGCCCCAGGTCGCATGATAGGCGCCCAGCCGCTCGATCACGTACGAATGTGCCTGCGGTACAATCTTGATGCAAGACAGCACCAAAAGAACCAAAATAATCAGCAGTCCGATGACAAATAACATCTGCACCATCCCTTTCTTGATAAAAAGTCATGATTTGGTCTCGTCTTTTATGATTTTATGAACAATTGCGCACAATCAGATTTCTCCGCCGTTCTTCCCGGCGGCGGCCACAATCGCGTGTACGCCCTCGATCGCCTTGACAACCACCCTGTCGCCGATTTCAAACTCCTCCTGATTGGCGGACGCGGCCGACCAGACCTGTCCCAGCGCCTTAATCTGCCCCTTGTTTTCGATGGCATCGATCCGCGACAGCACCACGCCCTCCGCGCCGATCAGACGATCCGCGTTGGTGCGCACCATCTTTTGCCTGCGAAGTCTGGAGGACAGAGGAATCGTGCAGATCAAAAGCAGTGCCGACAACACCAAAAATACCAAGATCTGCATCAAAACACTGCCGCCGAACGCCGCTGTAACCGCGGCGCCGACTGCGCCGACCGCCATCCATATCGAAACGAGGGCAACCGTCATTCCCTCAATCACGCCCAAAACCACCGCTGCAACCAACCAGACCAATACTGCACCGTTCATTTTCCTCACTCCCGCAATTTCTGACTAGTAGGCTCTCTTATATCCGCCGCTGCGCTTGCCTTCGTTGCTGCGCTTTAAATCCTGAAACTTCTCGTCGCTGTCCTGTTTGAATTTTTGCAGCATATCGTCAAAGGACATCTCACCGCCGCCGCGCTTGCGCACAAACTCAAATTCCTCCGGCGGCTGCTTCGGATCATAGGCAGGTCTCGGCTGCCGGTTCTCGTGCCGTCTCGGCCGCTGCGCACGGCGCTCTCCCTTTCCTGCGTTCTCTCCGCCGTCTGCCTGCTTGATGGAAAGGCTGATCTTGCCTTTATCCATGCCGATCACTTTGACCTTAACGGTCTGCCCTTCCTTTAAGCGCTGATGAATGTCGCTGACATATTCCGACGCGATCTCCGAAATGTGGACCAGACCGGTCTTGCCGCCCTCCAGCTCCACAAATGCGCCAAACGCCGCGATACCCGTAACCTTTCCTTCCAGAACTGCTCCTACCTCAATTTGCATTCTCTTCCATAACCCTTCCCGGAGGCCCTGCCTCCTAATATGTAATTTCAAAGCACGCCGGGAATGTTCCGGCACGCTCTTTCGTTTTCCGATTTGTAAAAAGCCGTGCGCAAAGCCGTCAGTCGCTCTGGTTGCTGTCGCTCTTGTTCGCGTCCACAAACACGCGCTCGTTCGGGCGGACAAGCCCCAGCTTTTCTCTCGCGATTCTTTCGATATACTCCGGATCCTCCATGCTGCTGAGCTGCTCTTTCAGCTGCTCGGTCTGCTGCGTGGCGGCGCTGATTTTCTCCTCCAGGGCGTCAATCTCCTTATTCTTTTTAGACAGCATCACCTGCTGCCAGATCATGATATAGATAAAGTACAGAACAAACAAACCGACCAAAACGACCGCCAGCAGCCGTCCGGGCGCAATCTTTCCCTTTTGCTTTTCTTTGGCAGGCGACGTCCGCACCGAAATACGGCTCTTTTTTCTTCCGTCCGATTGATTTTGCATAAGTCCGCGCCCCTCCAGCGTACAATCTTATAGCATAATTATATCCTAAAGGCTTCCCTTTGTCAACGAAATTTTTTATTTCGCGGCGGTTTTTTCCCGACGGCGCGGTGCGGCCGCCGTTTTGGCTTTTTTGCCTGCCGTATTGCCTGCTTTTCCGCCTGTTTTTTGGCGTCTTTTTCCCGTTTTCTTTTGTTTTTTTCCGCGGCTTTGCATTTATGACGGATTTCCCTCTGTTTTTTTCTGGTTTTCATTCTGTCCCCGGCGCGGCGCGCCTGTTTTTTACTGTACCACACAATGATGTAAAACGGCTTGGATAAAATCCGATAAACCAGCCGCACGGGAAAAAGAATCAGCCGCACCGCAGCGCAGATTCCCTGCACGATTTTTTCGTAAAGGCCTGTCAAAAGACAGACCATATGCTCCTTCAGCAAATGCCGATAGCCAAAAAAGGCCGCGCCGGCGCCCAAAAAGCCCTGCCAGCGCAGACGGCCGCTGTTTTTTTCGTACGCCGTCCATAAAAGGAGCAGTCCGCAAAGCAAAAAGAAGAAAATATCCTCTAAATTCACCACCCACACTGCGGCATGAAAAATCCGCCGTGCGGTGCGCAGCAGGTCATACAAAAACGCCAGCACAAAGCCGAGGAGCAGCGACCACAAAAAATACCCGACCGAAACACCGAACTGTACCTCCATAGTATGCTTCCTTTTCTACTGAAACATCCGGGAGAAAAAGCCGCCGCCCGTCTTTTCCCGGACATCACTGTATCCGATCTCATCGATCGTCCCCTCGATGACCAGCTGGCCGTCCTCCACGTTTAATTTATGAATCTTAAAATCGCAGCCCTTTACCGTCATGGTGCCGAGCGCCGTTTCGACAATGACCTTTTCCTCATCAAAGCTCTCTACGTCCTCCACCGCGCTGATCGTGATCTTTTCCCGGTTTTCGATGGTGATGCAGTGTTTTTTGGTTTCCTCCATCCCGATTCCTCCTCCTTATATTCTCTCTCTGACATGTTTATTCAAAGACAGACCGTTTTATGAGACAAAGCCGTCTTCTTTCGTCTTGCGCATATCAAATATTTCTTGACAGTTTTTGGGTGATATGTTAGAATCAAACTGTGGCCGAAAGACGGTGAAATTTCACCCTTTCAGGGCGTTTTGCCGCGTGCTTTCGGCGAACCGAAATTTTACATAAAATGAAGGAGAATGATTATGGCAAAAGTGATAAACGGCACTGCGATTCCGAATCTTCCGTGGGAGGAAAAACCGGCAAACTGTACCGACGTTGTATGGAGAAGTGAAAAGAACCCGATCATCACGCGGGATTTAATTAAAAATTCCAACAGTATCTTTAACAGTGCGGTGGTTCCGTTTGAGGGCGGTTTCCGCGGCGTGTTCCGCAGCGACGACACCACGCGCCGCCAGACGCTGCACACAGGCAAGAGCAGCGACGGCATCCACTGGGAAATTGAGGATGAACCCATCCGTTTTTCCTGTGACATTGACGAAATCAAGGAATTTTGCTACGGCTACGATCCGCGCGTATGCAAGATTGAGGATAAGTATTATGTAACCTGGTGCAACGGCTATCAGGGTCAGCCCACCATCGGCGTTGCCTGGACCACGGATTTTGAGACCTTCCATCAGGAAGAAAACGCCTTTTTGCCCTACAACCGCAACGGCGTCATGATTCCGCGCAAGGTAAACGGCAATTTTGCGATGTACAGCCGTCCGAGCGACACCGGCCACACGCCGTTTGGCGATATGTATTACAGTGAAAGCCCGGATCTGGTTTACTGGGGCAAGCACCGTCTGGTGATGCGTCCGACGACCGGCTGGCAGGGCACCAAAATCGGCGGCGGCCCGATCCCGATCGAAACCGATGAGGGATTTTTGGTGATCTATCACGGCGTACTCAACAGCTGCAACGGCTTTACTTACAGCGCCGGCGCGGCGCTGATGGACGCGGATCAGCCCTGGAAGGTGCTCTACCGCACCAAGCCGTACATCATCTCTCCGAGAGAGCTTTATGAGTTTGTCGGTGATGTACCCAACGTGGTATTCCCCTGCACGGCGCTCTGTGATGCCGATACCGGCAGAATCGCCATCTACTACGGCGCGGCCGACACCGTGATCGGTCTTGCATATACCACGGTTGACGACCTGATCGACTTTACCAAGAAAAATTCCTACTAAAATAACAGAGCCGGACTCTCCGCCGCCGATCGGGATTTTTTGACCGCGGCGGCCGCTGGGGTTCGGCTTTCTGTCGGACTTTTTTCGTGATTGAAATTATGAGGTGAAAAAAATGGTACAGACAAAATATGAA
>URTH01000117.1 GCA_900550775.1 uncultured Eubacteriales bacterium
GGACTTTATTTTCACCAAAATCACGCGCGCCTGCCTCATACGCCTCTTCCAGCATAAACAGCGGCTTTGTCTTGCTGACCGCAACAAGGCGGATTTCGCTCGCGTCACGTCCTGCGGCCTGCGCCGCCGCCGCAATCTGCTGCTGAACTTTTTCGATATTTTCTCTGATATCCATTTACCTCACAACCTTACCGTCCTCCAGATTCTTTGATTCCACCACAACTTCATCGTAGATTTGCAGCTTATATTCTGCTCCCGTGTCGGTGACCGCGCCGATGATTGCCCAGTCACTGTTTTTGTACCGCACCTGTACCGGGACAAATCTGGCAACGCCGAGCCGCAGTACGTAAACGCCGGTCTGATTGTCCTGCATATGCAGGCTTTGCACCGGCACCTTGATCCCCTCCGAGCGAACCAGAACAAGCTCTGCCGAGGTGCGGCTGGCCGCATAAATTCCCTCGACGTAACGGTTGGTGTAAATCGTAACCGCTACCTTTCCGTCCTCTTCGCCGCTCAGCGTACGCACCGTTCCGTAAACGGTGGTGTCCGACAGATCAAAAAAACGCATTCTGATGCTCTGGCCGACCTTTAAACGCTCCGCATCCTTGGCATCGATGTTGGCCGAAAAATACCAGCCGTAGTTATTGACCACCTTACCGACGGGTTCGTTTTGCACCACGTCGCTGCTCCGCGTCAGCGGAATCTTGTCAAGCTCTTTCAGATAAGAGACACTCACTTGATCGAGCGCCGCAAGACTGAGCTTATCCTCCATGCCGTCAATCCGGGAATAAAAAACACCGGCACCCGGCGCCGTCAGTTCATGCTTTCCGCCCTCGGTCGCGTTTTCCAGTTCTTTCAGCTGCGACTTCAGCGCGGTAAGCGCCGCGTCCTTGTCCTCAGCCGTTCCGGATTCCGTGCTTCGCTTGCGCGCAATCAAAAGATTTAAGTTCTCCTTGCCCTCCGTCAGATTGGAGATATCGTGTTCCGTCCGCAAATCCGACATATCACGCACCGCAGAAGCAATCTTCTGTTCCGCCATCACGCTGTTGCCGCTGTACGTCGCCTCCGGCGTGCCGTGTTCCAACTGAGAAATCTGACGGTTCAGTTCCTGGATTTTCTGTGAGCGTTCCGGGTCGTATTCTCCGGTATAGATGCAGCCAAGACTCTGCCCCTCACGCACGCGGTCGCCCTCGCTGACCCACGCCTCCAGATAGCCGCTTGCCGGGGCAACCATCACCTTTTGGTCGCGGAACACATAACCGTCGGCCAAAATTTCTTCTTCAATGGTGCCCTTTAAGGCGATCGCCGTTGTCATGCTGCTGCGAAAGCTGAAAATCACGGAAAAGACAAGATACAGCGCCGCAACCGACAATATCCCTTTGATGATCCAGCTGCGCTTTTGCTTTTTGTGGCGTTTTGCACGCCGGGATGTCATCCGATCCAAAAAATCTGAAGAATTTTCCATCGGACTACCTCCCTTTTTCGTCAAAAAATGTCGAATTTCCGTCTTTTCAGACGAACTGCGGCAGCGCACCCTCCGCGTCGGATTTTCCGCAGAGCCGCGCCCTAAAATACACCTTTTATTATAACATCATATCCCGGCATGTAAACCATGGTTTTCAATTTGTATTTAAATTGTAATCAAACCGTAATACTTGTTTTTCTTTTCGTCATAAGGCACAAAAAATATGGAAAAATCACGGACTCAAAACACAAAAAAGCGAGGCATTTTTCGGCCGCCGCAACGCACCGGCCAACCGCGATGCAGAAATAAAGATTGACACAGGCGAGAACCTATTGTAAAATAATGTGAGACAAAAAACATCGGGGAGCGTCAATGGGGTATGAAACGAAAAATTACAGAGATCTCGGTATTTGAATTTTTTTTATGTATGTTTGTCATTTTAATCCACTTGCTCTCGGAGGGCGTTGACACCTTTCCGAAGTGGAGCTTTTTATCTGTGCTTTTTTACTCCCTGACACGGCTGATGACCTTTGCCGTACCGGCGTTTATTTTCACCAGCTCGGTCAAGCTGTTCTACAAATACGGCGGCGCGGCGCATTTTCCTTATCCCCGTTTTTTGTGGGATCGCATACGGAAGATTTGCTTTCCGTACTTTCTGGCTATCGTGATTTACTACCTGGTGTTTGTTTATGTCATGCACCTTTACGAATTTGACCTTGATCAGCTGCTGCATTTTTTGATTACCGGCGATATATCGGCACAGTTTTATTTTATTGTGCTGATTATCCAGTTTTATCTGCTGATGCCGATCTGGATTTATATCAGCAGGGTAAAAAGCAAGCTTTTTTCTGCACTGATGCTTTTGCTTGCACTGGCGATTACCGTATTTTTCAGAATGCACTATCCCTATACCGCCGTAATCCACAAAATTTTTCCGTCCTACTTTGTTTTCTGGATCAGCGGTATGTACGTCGGGCTGCATTACGAAGCCTTTGAAAAAATGATTGTCCAAAACAAGCCGGTGATCTACGTTGCATGGCTGGTTCTGGCAGTTGCGCACTGCGTACTGTCGTACATGCAATTCGGCGGTCTGATCGCCTACAAGCTCTCGCCGCTGATCGTGGTGCTGTTCTGCTTTTTCTCAAGCTTTGGCTTTTACTCCTACGCACGGGAGCTGACGATCTCCTTAGAAAGCCGCGGAAAAGGCCTGCTTACCAGTATCTCGCAGGCCTCGTATGATATTTACTTGATTCATTGCCTCATCATTCTGGTGATGAACTGGCTGCTCACAAAGATGGAGATTGACAATATTCTTCAGCGTTTTGCCATCACAGCGATTGTGACATACTTTCTCTCCATTGTCTTTTGTGTATTGCAGGCCACCATTTATGCCAACATTCGTTCCAAATATTTGCGTGCCTCAGCAACAAGAGCCCGCAAGATGGCCCGTCGAAAACGCTATCTGTAAGTTAAATCCTCCGGTGTATGCGTCAACATCAATGATTTCGCCGGCAAAAAACAGGCCGGGCACCAGCTTTGACTCCATGGTAGAGGGATTGATTTCCTTGACATTCACACCGCCGGAGGTAATCACCGCTTGCTCAATCGGGCAAAAGTCGGTCACATGAAACGTCATCTGTTTTAAAACGCCAACCAACCTGCTCCGTTCTTCGCGGGTGACGGCGTTTATTTTTTTGTGCGGCAAAATACCGCTGTACTCCACAATCACGGGGATCATCGCCTTCGGCAGCAAACCGCCCAGGCTATTGCAAAAATCACGGTTCTGATTCTGCTGAAAATCCCGGCACAGGCGCTGATCCAGTTGTTTTTCACAGAGGGCAGGCTTTAGATCCAGCAAAATCCGATAGCTTTCCTGTTTCATACGGCGCATATGTGCACTCGCGCTCAAAATCACAGGGCCTGTCAGACCAAAATGTGCAAACATCATCTCTCCAAAATCGGAATAAATCTTTTTGTTTTTTTCATTCACGACCGTTATCTGAATATTTTTCAGCGTCAGCCCGGCAAGCGCCGCAACCCAATCCTCCGCAACCCGAAGCGGTACCAAAGACGGTCTGATCTCGGTAATTTCATGTCCCAGATCCTCTGCCCAGGTATAGCCGTCGCCCGTAGAACCCGTCTGCTGATACGACAGTCCGCCGGTAGCCAAAATCACACAGTCACTGTAAATCTCTCCGCGGTGCGCCGTCAAAACGCCGCAGGCACGGCCGGATTCGTCCGTCAAAATCTGATCGGCACGGTCACAGATCAGCTCCACATGATTTTGTATTAAAAAGCGGCGCAGCGCGCCCGCAATATCGCGGCTGCGGTCGGAAACCGGGAAAACACGCCGGCCGCGCTCCACCTTCAAAGGAACGCCGAGATCTTCAAAAAAGCGCATAGTATCCTCATTCGTAAAGCTGTAAAACGCACTGTATAAAAAATTGCCGTTGGTCGGCACGTTTTGAATCAGTGTTTCAACATCTTCACAGGCGTTGGTTACATTACAGCGGCCTTTCCCGGTAATCAGCAGCTTTTTGCCCAGCATTTTGTTTTGCTCGATCAGTTTCACCCGGCAGCCGCGCTTGGCCGCCGTGCCGGCCGCCATCATCCCGGCCGCGCCGCCCCCGATTACAATGACTGATTTCATGTTTTCACCATTTTCCTCTCATAAAATAAGGGCAAGATTCCTCCTGCCCGATGCTGCCGCACAATGCGCCGCCAGCCAAAAATCCGCGTTCTGAAAGCAAAGCCCCGGCTTTACGCCGAAAGTATGTAAAACATCCGCATGCAATATGCCTAACCGATGACGCCCTTTTTCTTTAGATGTTCTTTAATTTTTTGAAAACTGATATCACTCAGGTCATGCTCGATCTTGCAGCTATCCTCATACGCCACATCCTCTGCCACGCCAAGCGCGATCAGACCGCGCGCAATGATCTCATGCCGCTCAAACATTTTTTCCGCAATCTGCCGTCCCTTTTCGGTCAGGGTTAAATTCCCGGCGGCGTCCATTTCCACATAGCCGTCGCTGCGGAACCGTTTCATCGCGACCGAAACACTCGCTTTGCTGAAGTTCAGCTGCGCGGCGACATCAACGCTGCGCGCATACCCCTTTTTTCGTTGGAGCATCAGTATCGATTCTAAATAATTTTCAGCAGATTCCTTGATGATCATAGCAATAACCTTCTTAAAACAATATTTTTTTTATTGTAACACAAGAAGCGGATAAAGTCAAACCCGACTGCAAAAAATACCGGTTTTTCATACCGGATGAAAAAAGGGACTGTAAAACGCGTTTTACAGTCCCTTTGGCATTTGATAAATCTGTTCTGTTTTTTATAAGCCCAGACTCTTTAAATAGTCGCGGCTCATCTTGGCAGCCTCCAGCGGAGGACGGTCAACCGACATATCCTGTTCTACGATCAGGATTTCTGCGCCGGCTTTTTCCGCCGCGTCAATGATCGCCGGGATATCCTGGATGCCGTGTCCGACCGGACGGAATTCAAAACCGTTCTCGCTCTTGTCCGCTTTCTTCTCTTCCTTGCCGTCCTTGCCGATCAAAGCATACACAGGACCGTCGCCCAGGTTCTTGCAGACAAAATCCTTTAAGTGAACAACCTTGATTCTTCCGGCATACTTCATCAAATAAGCGGACGGATCATAACCGGCATAGTGTACCCAGCAGGTATCGATTTCCGGCTGCATATATTCCTCCGGCAGTGTTTCAAAAATCCAGTCCAGCAAGAACTTATCTTCATACTTGTTAAACTCAAAATCATGATTGTGATACATCAGCTGGATTCCGTTTTCTTTCAGCAGCTTGCCGGTCTCCAAGAACAAGTTCTTTGTCTCTTCCCATTCGGGCGTGCCGGGCAGCTTGTTAACATCATAGTGCGGTACGGCACAATACTTTGCGCCGATCGTCTTTAAGTAATCGGCTGCCTTTTGACCCTCCTCGGCAAACAGCTGCGGAGCCTGGTGTACCGACACGCACTCTAAGCCGTACTTATCCAAAAGTGCCTTTACTTCTTCTGCGGATTTGCCGAAATAACCGGCAAATTCCACGCAGTCGTAACCCATTTCTTTCACAGCTTTCAGCGCTGCGTCCATATCCTTTTCCATCGCATCGCGAATGGAGTATAACTGGAGACCGATTCTAAACTTTTTCATCCTAATACCTCCTGTTTTATTTCTCATTTTCCAGTGCGCCAAACCACGGACAGGTAATCTCAATATTTTTTTGGATCGGGCAAAGCCACTGTACGGCATTCTTCATAATTTTTTGCACATTTTTGTCATGGAAGGACGGGTTCGTCTCGTGTCCCGGCTGAAAATAAAAGATTCTTCCATGGCCGCGCGTCCAGGTACATCCGCTCCGAAAGACCTCGCCGCTCTTAAACCATCCCATAAAGATGGTTTCCTCCGGATAGGGGATATCGAACGGCTCGCCGTACATCTCCTCCGGGTCGAGG
>URTH01000118.1 GCA_900550775.1 uncultured Eubacteriales bacterium
AGCTCGGCGGCATCAAAGGGCTTTGTCATATAATCGTCCGCCCCGGTATTGAGTCCGCACACTTTATCCGCGACCGTGTTTTTTGCGGTCAGCATTAAAATCGGCGTGTTGACTTTGCCTTGCCGCGCCCTTTGCAGCACGGAAATTCCGTCCATGCCGGGAAGCATGATATCCAAAATCACAAGGTCATAGGATTCTTCCTTGATATAATACAACGCGTTGTTTCCGTTCCCGACGGCGTCTGTCTCGTATCCCTCGTCCTGCAAAATTTTGCAGATTGCATTTAAAATCAACGGTTCATCTTCGACAACCAAAATTCTCATTTTTTTGCCACCTCGTATTCAATATAACATATTTACCGTCCGTTTTCCATAGATTATCAAAATTTTCTGAAATATCTCTGAAAATTCAGAACTTTTTCAGAACACCGTGTATAATGAGAATTACAAACCAACCAAGAAAGGAAGGATTTTACCATGAACAAACGAATGACACACACCGCCTTATCCCTGATGCTGGCAGTTGTCATGTCCGTCTCGCTGATACTGCCGAAAATGAGTTTTGCAAAGGATACGCAATATGATCCAACGGTTTCTTTTGTCTTTTCTGATACGGCAATTTCCGAGAGCGGCACAGGCGACGGTTATGAGATCGAAAGCACCGCGCTGACGATCACCCAAAGCGGAACCTACGCGGTATCCGGCAGCTGTGCAAACGGCAGCATCACCGTAAAAAAGGGCGTCAAGGACGTCAACTTGATTTTAGACGGACTGTCTCTTTGCGCAGATGATACGGCACCGATCAGTATCCACAAAAGCAGCGCCGTCAATCTGATTGTCAAGGAAAACACCGACAATTACCTCAGCGACAGCGACAAAAACAATGATGAAGTCACCGCGGACGCAGAAAATGCCGTCATTAAATGCAAGGACGGCGCACAGGTTGTCATCAGCGGCAGCGGCAATTTGGAAATCAAAGCAAACGGAAAAAACGGTATCAAATCCGGCGCCTCTACGGAGGAGGACGGCGATGCCTCCCTGATCATTAAGGAAGTTCATTTGCAGATTGACGCCCCGGTCAATGACGCCATCAATGCCGAATCCGACCTGACCGTGCTGAGCGGAACACTGCAGCTTTCGGCCGGTGACGATGCGGTTCACAGTGACACAAACCTCATCGTAGGCGCTGCGGATGCGGCCGACACCCCGGTCATTCAGATCGATAGCTGCTATGAGGGATTAGAGGGCGCAAACGTCAGAATCCTCTCCGGCGATATCAAAATCAATGCCGAGGACGATGGCATCAATGCGGCAAACGCAGATCTTAGCGGCCACGATTTCAGCCTGGATATTGACGGCGGTACCGTCTATGTCAATACCGAAAAAGGCGATGGCCTGGATTCAAACGGAACACTGACGATTACCGGCGGAGACGTCACCGTCTTTTCGACCAGTTCCGGTGCAAACTCACCGCTTGACAGTGACGGCAAATTTAAAATTACCGGCGGTACGGTTCTGGCGATCGGAAACTCCGGCATGGCACAAAGCCCGATTTCCGGCTCACAGTCTTACTTGGTATTCGGCGCCGGTGCAGGGCGCGGCGGCGGTTTTGGCCCGATGCAGGGCGAAAACGGGAGCGGCGCCTTCGACCCGAATCAGAATCCGCCATCCTTTGACGGACGCGATGACGGACAGAATCCGCCGCAGCCCCGTGATATGCCGCAAGATGATACAAACGGCGATACGGCGCGCGGCAGCCGGCCGCAAATGCCGCAGGGTGACCGCGGTTTCCCCGGCGGTGAGGGCATGACACCGCCGCAGGATCACGGCGACCGCACGGGCGATATCGGCACACCGCCGGAGATGCCGCAAGGTGACGGCACCTTTGAGGATAGCAGTGCCGCATCGTCCATATCGATCAATAAGGACAGCGCTATCTCGATCACCGACAGCAGCGGCAACCTCCTTTGCAGCACGACCGCACTTCGCACGGCAAACTACGTCTTTTACTCGGATGCGGCGCTCTCTGAGGACGAGAGCTATACGCTGACGGTTGACGGCAGTCAGGCCGCAACCACCACGGTATCGGAAAGCGCCGCACAAAGACAGTTTGGCGGCGGTATGATGCCGCCGGGACAAAACGGTCAGGATCAGCCGGGGCAAGCCCCGAACCGCGGAGAGGATCAAAACGCACCGCGTGACTCTGGCTCCAAATTCCGGGATGTCAGCCGGGATGCCTGGTACTTTGACGCCGTAGACTTTGTCAATCAGAAAAATTGGATGCGCGGAGACAACGAGGACACCTTCTCGCCGGACGGCGCCCTCACACGAGCCATGTTTGTGACGATTTTGTACCGTTTGGAAAACGAACCGCAGGTTGACAAAAGCACCGGTTTTTCGGATTTAGAGGATCAAAGCTACTATGAGGCGGCGGTCCATTGGGCAACCGAAAACCAAATCGTAAGCGGCACCGACACAACCACCTTCTCCCCGAATGAACCCATCACCAGGGAGCAAATGGCAGCAATCCTGTACCGCTATGCGGCCTACAAAGGAATGGATACCTCGGCAGATGAAACTGCGGATTATACCGATAGCAGCAGTATCTCGGATTACGCAAAGACATGCGTCAACTGGGCAGGGCAGCACAAGATCATGACCGGCGATGACAAGGGCAGCTTTTTGCCGGGCGGAACCGCAACCAGAGCGGAGGCGGCCTCAGTGCTGATGCGTATCAGCCAAATATCCTGATTTTCCACACAAAAAGCGTCCGCCAGATTTAGGCGGACGCTCTTCTTTTTATTCTTCGGTTTCTTCATCCTGGAGCCGCTCCCATTCTTCATAGCAAGCGTCCAGTTTTTTGCTGTTTTCTTCAATCTTGACGGTTTTCTCGGTGGCAAGCTGATAATCGGTATAAACCGCCTCCTCGCCAAGTTCCTCCTGCAAAAGCTTGGTTTCCTTTTCCAGCCAGGCAATTTGCTCTTCCAGTTCTCGGATTCTGCTGCGGCGCTGCACCGTCGCACGCCGCTGTTCCTTGCTCCGATACGATCCGCTTTGCGCCTTCTTTTTCGGCTTTGTATCTTCTGCCGCCGCTGCCGTCTGGGTCTGCTGCTGCGCCATATAATCATCGTATTTTCCCTCATAAACGGTGATTCCGTCTTGGTTCATCTCAATGATTTTATCCGGCAGCTTATTTAAAAGATAGCGGTCATGCGACACGAACAAAAGCGTCCCCTCGTATTCCTCCAGCGCCTCCTCCAAAACTTCCTTGGACGGAAGATCCAAGTGGTTGGTCGGCTCGGCCAAAAGCATCACGTTGGCCTTTTCCAGCATCAAAATACAAAACGCCAGCTTGGCACGCTCACCGCCGCTGATGACCGAAACCGGCTTAAAGACATCGTTTTTGGTCAGACGGACGTTCCCTAGCGTTCTGCGGATTTGCGCCTCCGGAATATGCGGAAACCGATCCCACAGCTCGTCAATTGCAAGCCGGTCGGGATTTAGATTTAAATTTTCCTGTTCATAATAGCCGATGCTGACATTTTTGCCCCAGGTATATGTGCCGTTTTCATGCGGCAAGATGCCCTGGATCGTCTTTAAAAAGGAGGATTTTCCGATTCCGTTTTCACCGATGATTGCGACCTTTTCACCGCGCTTTAACGAAAAATTGATGTGACTGCAAAGCACCTTTTTTTCGCTGCCGACCATAACCTCCAAATCCTCTGTGGAAAGCACGTCCTTAAACGGCTCCTTCGTCATGGTAAAATGCAGGGAAATGGGTTTAATATCCCCTTCCGGCTTTTCAATCCGCTCCATGTTATCCAGCATTTTTTGTCTGGATTTTGCACTGTCTGCGGTCGATGCACGCGCAATGTTTTTATCCACATAGGTCTGCAGTTTTTTGATTTCAATCTGCTGCGCCTCATACTCCTTCATCCGGCGCAGGATTCGCTCCTGTTTTTGCTTTACATAGGCGCTGTAATTTCCTTTATAGCTATATAGGATTCCGCGCTCCAGCTCCAGCATCTGTGTTGCCAGCTTATCCAAAAAGTAACGGTCATGCGATACCACCAGCACCGAGCCGCGGTAGGAGA
The DNA here is from genome assembly GCA_900550775.1 of uncultured Eubacteriales bacterium. Taxonomy (GTDB): domain Bacteria; phylum Bacillota; class Clostridia; order Monoglobales; family Monoglobaceae; genus Ructibacterium. The sequence goes on from URTH01000118.1 coordinate 4,094, forward strand.
GCAGATAGCCCTCCAGCCAACGGAGGGTCTTAAAATCCAGATGGTTGGTCGGTTCGTCCAAAATCAAGAGGTTCGGCTCTTCCAAAAGCAAACGGGCAATTGCCAGCCTTGTTTTCTCACCGCCGCTCAGTGTTTGAATCCGGGTTTCAAGGTCTTTATCCATAAACCCCATACCGTTTAGCACCGTCTTGATTTTAACGTCTATCATATAGCCGTCCCGGCTATCGACATACGCCTGTTTTTTCGCATATTCGGCTGAGATTTCCCGATACTCCGCTTTGGTATGATCCGTAATTGCCGCCATTTCGTCTTCTAACCGGCGCATCTGCTGCTGCGCCGCCAAAACGTCCGCAAACACCCTGCGCATTTCCTCTATGATCGTGCTGCTGCGGTTCAGTCCGGAGTTTTGCTTTAAGTATCCGACGGTCAGATTGCCGCTTTTGGAAATCTCGCCCGTATCCTGCTCCATCTCGCCGATCAAAATATTTAACAGGGTTGATTTTCCGGCGCCGTTTACACCGATCAGGCCATAGCGCATCCCCTCCTCAACCGTAAAGGAAATATCGCGCAAAATGGGCTTGCCGGAAAAACTTTTTGAAATATGCTCCATGGATAGCAGCATTTTTGTCATACCACCGTTTCTTTTGTATATTTTTAGTCACAGACAAACTGACAGCCCATATCCAGCATGCTCTGATTGCGCAGCAAAAGCTCGTGCCGCGATGCCGGCGTATGCGCGGCAAGACTTTGCTTTACCGTCTCAACGGAAAGCAGTTTGGTTTTTTGCAGCATCGCCCCCAGCATAATCATATTACCAAGCTTGCCGCACTGCGCCTCTTCTGCCATCTGCTTTGCCGGGATATAGATTGCCGTAACATCGCTGCGGCTCACCTTTTTATCGATCAAAAAACTATCCAGCACGATCAGTCCGCCGGGCGCAACCTTTTGTTCAAATTTTTCCAGCGACGGTTTATTCATCGCGATTAAAACATCCGGCGCAAGCACCAGCGGCGATCCGATCGGCTCATCCGAGAGAATCACCGAACAGTTGGCTGTTCCGCCGCGCATTTCCGGCCCGTAGGAGGGAAGCCAGGAAATCTGCATTTTTGCGTCCATACCGGCGTAGGCAAGTGCCTTTCCGGCAAACAGGACGCCCTGACCGCCAAAGCCTGCAAAAACAATCTTTTTCATCATGCCTCTACCTCCCCGGACAGGCAGTCCCGATAAACGCCCAGCGGATATTCCGGCATCATATGATCCCGCAGCCACTGCATGGCCTCTGCCGGATTCATGCCCCAGTTGGTCGGACAGGTTGACAACACCTCAACCATCGAAAATCCCTTGCGGTCTAACTGACACTGAAACGATTTTTTGATCGCCGCCTTGGTTTTTTTAATATTTGCCACGCTGTCCACGGCGGTTCGCTCGATATAGGCGGCGCCTTTCAGCGTCGCAAGCATCTCTGACATTTTGATCGGATAACCCTGGTTTTCCACCTTTCGGCCGTACGGCGTGGTCTGGGTAATCTGCCCCACCAGAGAAGTCGGCGCCATCTGGCCGCCGGTCATCCCGTAGATCGCGTTATTGGCAAAGATAATCGAAATATTCTCGCCTCTCGCCGCGGCGTGTACCGTCTCGGCGGTGCCTATTGCCGCAAGGTCACCGTCTCCCTGATACGTAAACACCAGCCGATCGGGAAGCACGCGCTTAATCCCGGTCGCAACCGCCGGAGCACACCCATGCGCCGCCTCCTGCATATCACATTCA
>URTH01000119.1 GCA_900550775.1 uncultured Eubacteriales bacterium
ATCGGGATGGTCAAGAGGTAAGGCGGCTTTTGTGGGAAAAAGGTAATACCGTTGAGACGTTTGTGCTGCTGGATGCGGACGATCGGATTTTGCTGCCCTCGATTCTCTACGCCGACGCACGGGGTGTGGAGGAGTGCGCTGTCTTTGCAGGGCGGCATACGGAACAAATTACCGGCGTTGCGCCGGGATATCTGTTTAGTCTGCCGAAAATCATGTGGGTCAAAAAGCATCACCCTAAGGCGTATGAAGAGGCGAAACGGATTTTGCTGATGCAGGATTTTGTGGTGTATATGCTGACCGGCACGGCACAGATTGACTATTCGCTGGCGACCAGAACCATGGGCTTTGATATCCGCAAAAAGTGCTGGAGCAAGACCATGTTTGACCTTGCCGGTGTGGAGATGGAGAAAATGTCAAAGCCGGTGCCCTCCGGCACCATTGCAGGAAAAAGCGACCGGTTTGGACTCTCCGGCGCGGTGATTGTCAGCGGCTGCTTAGATCAGGTGGCGGCGGCGGTCGGCGCCGGTGCCAGAGAGCCGTTTTGCGCGATGGACGGTATCGGTACGGTGGAATGTGTCCTCCCGGTTTTAAAAGAGATACCGGACAGCCGGCAGTTTTACCGGGGCGGCTATGCGGTGATTCCGTATGTGGGTGACGATCAGTATGTCTGCTGTGTGTTGTCCTTTTCCGGCGGCGCGGCGATCAAGTGGTTTCGGGATCGGATTGCGCCGGGGATCGGCTATGACGCGTTAAACGGTGCAGTAAACACCGAAACGCCGACCGGCATTTTGCTGCTGCCGCATTTCGGCGGCGCGGCAACGCCGTACATGGACAGTGAATCAAAAGCCGCCATGGTCGGTATCACCTACCAAACCGGCAGAGAAGAGATTTATCAGGCCGTGCTGGAGGGGATCTCCTATGAGATGCGGCTGAACCTTGATGAGGCGGAGAAGAACGGCGTCAGGGTGGAAAGGGTGATTGCCACCGGCGGCGGCGCCAAGTCGAGAGAGCTGCTTCAGATTAAGGCAAACATCTATCGCCGCCCGGTGACGGCGCTGATGGCGGACGAGGTCGGCGCGGTCGGAACCATGATGCTGACGGCGGTTGCCGTGCACGCCTATGAGAACCTGGAGCAGGCAGGCAATGCGCTGATTGCGGAAAAGGAGACGTTTTATCCAAATGCCGCCGCGGCAGCGCGCTATGAAATGATGTATCAAAAATACCGGGGATTATATCAGGCGGTAAGACCGCTGGTTCATAACATAAAGGAGGAAGAACAATGATTGTAACATTAAACGAAGTGATGCAGTATGCAGAGGCAAACGGCTGCGCCATCGGCGCATTTAACGCGGTGAATCTGGAAAGCATCCAGGCGATTTTGGGCGCGGCGGAGGAATTGAATCAGCCGGTCATTTTGATGCATGCCCAGGTTCATGAGGAAATGGGACTTTGCAAGATGGAAACCATGGCGCCCATTATGCAGCTGCTCGCCGAGCGCGCCTCGGTTCCCGTGTGTCTGCACTTAGACCACGGCACCTCGCTGGGGTATTTAAACCGCGCCTTAGAGCTGGGCTTTACCTCGGTGATGTATGACGGGTCTGCCTTAGATTATGACCGCAACTGCGCCAATACGCAGATCATCCGCGCGGTTGCCGACCAGTACGGCGCCAGCGTTGAGGCGGAAATCGGCAGCATGGGCGCCGGAGAGAGCGGAAACGGCGGCAGCGAGAGCATCTACACCGATCCCGACATGGCGAAAAAGTTTGTGGAGGATACCGGAATTGACGCGCTGGCCTGCTCGTTCGGGACGGTGCACGGTCTGTATCTGACTGAGCCGAAGCTGGATTTTGATCGGGTAAAGACCATTCGGTCGATGATTGACGTGCCGATCGTAATGCACGGCGGCAGCGGCGTGTGCGCCGAGGACTATAAAAAGCTGATTCAGCTTGGTGTGCGCAAGATTAACTATTATACCTATATGGCAAAGGCCGGCGGACAGGGCGTTGCCGATATGGAGGATCGCCGGTTCTTCCACGATATTGCCGTCGCGGCAGAAAAGGCCATGAAAGCCGATGTAAAAAAGGCAATGACCGTCTTTGCAGGACTGGAATAGGAGGAAAATGCGATGAAACGTTCAAAAATCAATGCTCTTTTAAAAGACGCCGTGGATTTTATGCAAAGCATGCAGATAAAGCTGCCGCCGTTTGCATATTTTACGCCGGAGGAATGGGCAAAAAAGGACAGCGCCTGGGACGAAATCCGGGATAATATGCTGGGATGGGACATCACTGACTTTGGCGGCGGTGATTTTTTGAAAAAGGGGCTGCTGCTCTTTACCATACGCAACGGAAACCTGTATGATGACCGCTATACCAAGCCCTATGCCGAAAAATATCTGATTGTGGAAGAGGGTCAGCTGACGCCGTTCCATTTTCATTGGAAGAAGATGGAGGACATCATCAACCGCGGCGGCGGCAACCTTTTGGTGCAGGTTTATAACGATGACGGAAACGGCGGCTTTGCCGACACGCCGGTAAAAATCATGTCGGACGGGCATCACTTTACTGTGCCGGCCGGTGAGATTCTGCGCCTGACGCCGGGGCAGAGCATCTCTATTTACTGCGGTATGTATCACTCTTTCTGGGGTGAGGAGGGCAGCGGAAAGATTTTGCTCGGCGAGGTATCGCAGGTCAATGACGACAATACCGATAACCGATTTTATGAAAAGCAGGGGCGTTTTCCCGAAATTGAGGAGGACGCGGCGCCGCTGTACCTGCTCTGTAACGAGTACCCCAAAGCAAAATAGAGAGAATACGGGCAATAAAAAAGCCGCCGCCGGACGAGGCCATGCAGCCTTATCCGTGCGCGGCTTTTTTATTGCCCGTAAATTTTATGCGGAGGACGGATAAATATTTTAATGGATAAAAACGTTGACAATACCCTATTAAATAGGGTATAATAAGACAAAAGCCGTGTGTTGTATGTTGATTTTGTTGTGGCAGAAACCATTTATTTTATTTTTGCATACCCTAAAAACGAAAAGGATAATTTAACGGACGAGGAGCGAAATAACATTAAAAAACTGATTGAGCGGTTGGAACAAAGTTTGTAGGAGGTGTTTTTTGTGAAAGTTTATGACGGGATTATGCAGGGGCTGGAGGAGGCCGTTGCGTACAATGAAGGTAAAATAAAAGCGAGAACAAATACCATGTCCATATCGCCTGTCCCTGATTTTAAAGCAACCGAAATAAAAGGCATACGTAACGAGCTTGGCATGACGCAGGTTCTGTTTGCGGGATTGATGGGCGTTTCTACAAAAACGGTTGAGGCCTGGGAGGCAGGGCGAAATATGCCGGACGGTCCGGCGCGGCGAATCCTCGCGATGTTAAAGGTTGATCCTGCCTTGCCGCAAAAGCTCAACATTATCGTAAAATAAACAAAGTACGGGCAACAAAAAAGCCGCCGCCGGACGAGGCCATGCAGCCTTATCCGTGCGCGGCTTTTTTATTGCCCGTAAATTTTATGCGCGTTTTACAAAAAATTGAAAAAACTATGGTATTTCTGACGGAAGTGTGGTATACTAGTCGGGATAAGAAGAATGCGAGGCGGCCGCCGGGATTTGCCCGGAGATGTCGCAGATCGGCTGCAAAAATCCGCCGGCGGAGAGGGAGCAGATGTCCGCCGCGATGATGCCATCCTTGGTGACAAAGACATCGGCGCGGATCTGTGCCGTGGCGGAATCCTTGTGGTTTAGGACAAGATAGGCATACCGCGTGGCGTGTGCGCCCTTGTGCGCCGCAAAGTCAAAGCCGGCGGCTTTTGCAATGGCGTCATAGGTTTGGCAGACAACATCAAATTCCTCAGGAATGGTCAGGCGGATGATTTCTTCCGGTTTTTCCCGGACTTCCCAGCCGTAGGAACGGATCAGCGCCAGATTTTTTTCATTGATGCCGGAGTCGGTGCTGAAGAACAAAAAAATGATGCCGATGAGCACTGCGGCCGCGGCCAATGGGATCAAAAGTGCCTTTCGGCTGCGTCTGGCAGACATAGAGCGTTCCCCCGTTTCCTGATGCAAAAAAAGTTTTTTCTTTTATTATGCCTATGCACTGTTTGCGGAAAATATGAGGTGAAAGATGCGACTGGATAAATATTTGGCGGACTGCGGCGTTGGCAGCCGCAGCGAGATAAAAAAGCAGATTCGAGCCGGGGCGGTGCGCGTTTCGGGATTGGCGGCGCCAAAGCCGGAATCGCAGATTAACCCGGAGACGGCGGAGGTTTTTTGGTGCGGCCAAAGGCTCAGCTATCGAAAATTTATCTATTTGATGCTCAACAAGCCGGCCGGCTATATCTCGGCCACGTGGGATGCAAAGCTGCCCACGGTTTTGGATCTTGTGCCGGAGGAATACCGGCACTTTGCGCCAAGCCCGGTCGGCAGACTGGATCGGGACACCGAAGGGCTTTGCCTTTTAACCAATGACGGTCAGCTTTCGCACCGTCTGCTCAGCCCGTCAAAGCATGTGCCAAAGACCTATTATGCAGAGGTGCGCGGCCGCGTGACGGAGGAGGATGCGGCGGCGTTTTTAAAGGGCGTCACCTTAGATGACGAATATCATACCAAGCCGGGTGAGCTTGTAATTTTAAGCGCCGACGCGGTGTCCAAGGTGCACATCACCATCACGGAGGGAAAATTCCACCAGGTCAAGCGAATGTTTCAGGCGGTTGGGAAAGAGGTTATCTATCTAAAGCGCATCCGTATGAACCGCCTGTGTTTAGACCCTGCGCTGCAGCCGGGTGAGATCCGTGTGCTGACAGAGGAAGAATGTCGGCTTTTGGAACATTAAATTTGCGTATTAGATCGAAGATTAAAACGAAGATAACCTGATATTAGCAATCCGAATCCGATTTTAAGAGGTGGATTTCCGCCCAAACGGTGTTAAAATACTCGGCAATCCGTTAGGATTACCTCCGTTTTTGCCTTGTTTGAACGAAAATCCCCACTCTTAAAATTCCTTGACCGAAATCGGATGGAATTTTGAGAAGATTTTGGTGCGGAGGATGCAGGAGGGCTGACGCCCGGCAAAGACGACAAGCTAAAATATTCCAAAATTACGCCGATTTAGGCGGGTTCGGATTACTAACATCAGGTTATGGTGCATAAGATAAAAAGGGGACAAGAATTATGATTGCAAAAATCAACAGTGCCGGGCTTTGCGGCATGCAGGGTTACATGATTCAGGCAGAGGCTGATGTCAGCCCCGGCATCCCGGCGTGGGAGATTGTCGGACTGCCGGACGTTGCCGTGCGGGAATCCAAGGAGCGGATCCGCAGTGCGGTCAAGCATGCCGGGTTTCAGATTCCGGGAAAACGGATGGTCATTAACCTTGCGCCGGCCGATGTCAAAAAGGAGGGCGCCTATCTGGATCTCCCGATTGCACTGGGGATTTTAGTCAGCTCCGGGCAGCTGCCAATCTCCGATATGGCAGACGCCGCCTTTTTCGGCGAGCTGTCCCTGGACGGGCGGCTGCGCCCGATCAAAGGGGCGCTGCCTCTGGCGATTACGGCGTATCAAAACGGAATCCGACGTCTTTTTTTGCCGGAGGAGAACGCCCGTGAGGCGGCGGTGGTTTCGGAAATCGCGGTTTACGGGATTTCATCGCTCGGCCAGCTATTGGAGCATCTTTTGGGTGAGACGGCACTCAAAAAAGTAGAACTGGACGTGGACGCACTGTTTCGGCAGGCGGCGCGGAGCGCACTCGATTTTGCCGAGGTCAAGGGGCAGAAGAACGCCAAGCGCGCCTT
>URTH01000120.1 GCA_900550775.1 uncultured Eubacteriales bacterium
CCGGCCATGGACTTGATTAAATAAGGAGGGAAGTAGGATTATGAAATTAGCCTATTCTTCAGAAGAATTGAAAAAGACCGCCAATGATATTCGCATCAATATCGTGGAGAGTATCCATTGCGGCGGCTCCGGACATCCGGGCGGCTCTTTGTCCGCTGCGGATATTCTTACATATTTGTATTTAAAAGAGATGAAGGTAGACCCCAAAGATCCCAAAAACCCGGATCGGGATCGGTTTGTTTTGTCCAAGGGTCACTGCTCACCGGCGCTTTACGGCGTTTTGGCCGAGGCCGGATTTATCCCGAAGGAGGATATTAAAACCTTCCGCAGTGCGGACAGTTATCTCCAGGGACACCCGGATATGAAGGGCGTTTGCGGCGTTGACATGTCGACCGGATCACTAGGTCAGGGAATCAGCGCGGCCAACGGCATGGCGCTGGCAGGAAAGCTGGATCATAAGGATTATCGGGTTTATGCGATCTTAGGCGACGGTGAGAGCGAAGAGGGTCAGGTGTGGGAAGCTGCGATGTTTGCCGCACACTATAAACTGGACAACCTGACGGCGTTTATGGATTTTAACGGTTTGCAGATTGACGGTGAGGTCACCAAGGTCATGAACCCCACGCCGCTGGACGATAAGTTTGAAGCCTTCGGCTGGCACATCATTCGGATTGACGCACACGATTTTTCACAGATCGAAAGCGCGGTAGAAGAGGCAAAAAGCGTCAAGGGCAAGCCAACCTTGGTGCTTGCAAAGAGCGTGAAAGGAAAGGGTGTTTCCTTTATGGAAAACCAGGCCGGCTGGCACGGCGCCGCTCCCAATAAGGAGCAATACGAACAGGCAATCAGCGAGCTTGACGCATATTTGAATGAATTGGGAGGTGCTGCGAAATGAGTTATCAGATCGGAGAAAAAGTAGCAACAAGAGAAGCATACGGAAAAGCATTGGTGGAATTCGGCGCCAACGAAAATATCATTGTCATGGACGCAGACCTTTCCAAATCCACAAAGACGGACGGGTTTAAAAAGACCTATCCGGAGCGTTTTATCAATACGGGTATCGCGGAGGGAAACATGATGTCAACCGCGGCCGGGCTTTCGACCTGCGGAAAGATCGTGTTTGCCAGCTCGTTTGCGATGTTTGCGGCAGGACGTGCTTTTGAACAGATCAGAAACTCCATCGGATATCCGCATTTGAATGTAAAGATCGGCGCAACCCATGCCGGCATCTCGGTCGGCGAGGACGGTGCAACGCACCAGTGCCTAGAGGATATGGGTATCATGCGCACCATTCCGGGTATGGTGATTTTAAACCCGGCAGACGCCACCGAATCGCGGCTTGCCGTAAAGGCAGCCATCGAGTATCAGGGGCCGGTATATCTGCGGTTCGGAAGATTAGCTGTCCCGGTTATTTTTGACGATAGCTATCAGTTTGAAATCGGCAAAGGCGTGATGCTGGAGGACGGCACGGACGTGACGCTGATCGGTACCGGGCTGATGGTTCCGGCAACGCTTGAGGCAAAGAAAATCCTTGCAGAGCAAGGCATTTCGGCACGTGTGATCAATATGGCGACCATTAAGCCGATTGACCGCGATATCATTGTAAAGGCTGCCAAAGAGACCGGCGCCATTGTCACGGCAGAAGAGCATAATGTGATCGGCGGCCTTGGATCGGCCGTTGCAGAGGTTCTTTGCGAAACGGTTCCGACGCCGATGCTGCGTGTTGGAACGCAGGACGTGTTCGGCAGAAGCGGAAAACCCAATCCGCTGCTTGAGGCATACGGCCTGGATGCAAAGACGATTGTCGATAAGGCAAAGGCCGTTGTCGCAATGAAAAACGCATAGATTACATAAAGCCGGTATTAACGGACTGTCATACAAAACAAAAAACACGCATATCACCTTAAAAGGCGGTGTGCGTGTTTTTTCATACAGATTTATTATTTTTTGTTAAAGTCCTGTCGCAAACTCATCAATTAAATATCTGCCATTTTGTTGTTTTAATATCATATAAAACGATGTTTTGGTTTGATTTGGATCGAAAACGGAGTTTTCAGCAGGTATCAGTTTTACCTCCGGCTGTGCAATCCATTCACCGTTCGTAAAGCCTTTTTCTGCTAAATGATCAACTGTGCCGATGCTTAACGGCGTTGCTTTTTTCATACCGAAAACATAATCATCACCAAAAAAATTATCTACACAGTTTTGAGTGCAGTATCTTTTCATTTTCTCAAAATCCTGCTGATAAAAAGCTGCAAAAAACAACTCTGTCGTTCGGAAAGGATCCGTCATTTCGCCAAACTCTTTTTCTGTTTCAAACGCATCGGTTACCGAAACGGTTATATCGTTTCCGTTTTTATCAAAAATGTTGTACTCTAATTTGTATAATTCCGCTCCGTAAATTTCATTTAAAACACCAGATACAGAACCTAATTGAACATATGTATTGCCATCTTTCAATACAGGCGGAACAATTAACACATCGAAATTTATCGGTTCCGGATTTGATAATATTTTTCGTATTTTCTGACCGATTTCAATTTGATAAGTAAATTTCGAATATCCGTTTACACTTTTTGACGGCTCATTGATTGAAATAGTAATTTTTCCGTTATCCCAGTTGATATAACTTTGCGGATTACTCATAACGCCGACTTTTTCAAACACTTCTCTCAGCGGAACATATACCTCACCGTTTTCGATAAAAGGCTTATTCGTGAGTTCCATCTTTTCGCCGCCCGACATAATTTCAACCGTGTAATCAGCAGTCGTCAAATCCGATAATATGCCGCTCGCAAAAACCGTTGTCGAAAGCATGATAACTGCCATAACAGCGGATATGACCGACATCAGTCGGCTTGTCCTTTTCTTATTTTTAATCATCATAAATCTCCTTTTCAGAATTTTTTTGCTGCTTGCCATTTGCGTGGTAAGCGGAAGCTGTTTTGATTTCCCTGTCGGGAGCAGGGAAAGGATGGTGCTTACATAACTCATTTTCTCACTGTTCGTCATATTTTTAGTCACTGCCATGTCGCAGGATATTTCACACTCTGCCGCAATTTGCTTTAAAACATACCACGAGACAGGATTAAACCAATGCACGCATTTGACAAATTCGGCAAACCACTTATATAAAATATCGTGCCGCTTAAAATGCGTCATTTCGTGACGGAGTATGTTATGGAACTGTTCGCTTGATAACTCCGTTTTCGGCAAAATCAGCGTTGGTTTAAAAATACCCGTCATAAACGGTGACGCAATATTCTCCCACACCCAAACATTGATTTTTCTGTCGGTGTACGCGCCGATTTCGGGACAGGATATCATCTCGCCGCTCTTGCGTATTTTAATATGCAGCCTAAAATAGCTTGCAACGTTTAAGAGTATGAAAACGGCTGTGCCAATCAGCCATAAATACACTAAAATATCCATTCGGTTATCAATAATCCTATTCCATATAACGGTTGCTTTTTGTAAAAGCTGCGGCTTTTGCGCCGTATCTGCCTGCACGATATTTTCGGTTGTTTCGGGTTGTTCGCTGACAGCCTCATGCTGCGTTTGTACCGTTTGTGTTGTAATGCTTGGTGCGGACGGTGGATTTACATTAAATCGCACCGGCATAAGCATTACAAAAAGCACGCACAGCCATATGTAATAATGCCACGAATATCCAAAAATCTTTTTTGTGATCGGGCGCAGCAGGCTGATAATAACCGCAAGGGCAGAGCCGGCAAGCGATGTGATAAAAAGGGCTTTGCATATTTCACGAATCAATTTCGCCCCTCCTTATCCTCAAAAATCGCTCTCAGTTCCTGGATATCCTTATCCGAAAACTGCTTCTCCTCAAAAAGTGCGGCAACCAGATTTTCGGCTGAGCCGTCAAACAGATTTTTGATAAGGCTTTTCACCTGCGATTTCTTATATTCCTTTGCGGTTAAAATCGGGGTGTAATACCACGCCTTGCCGCGTCTCTCGGCAGATAATGCGCCTTTTTCAACAAGCCGTGCAAGAAATGTGGCAATCGTCGTACGTTTCCAGCCTTTTTCTTCAACGGCCTTTCCGATTGCTGCCGAGCCGATCGGCGCGTCTGCCTTCCATACAACCTTCATAATTTCAAGCTCTGCATCACCGATATTGATATTTGTCATAGGGTATACCTCCATCATATTCTACTTTTGTCGACATATATAGTCTACCATGTTAGACATACTTTGTCAAGCCCCTTTTTAAATTGACTCGTATCATTGACCGGTATCATCCAAACAGGCGCAAAACGGCAAGAAATATCATGATGATGCCGGGAAGAAAAGAGAAAAAGGATTCGTGGATGCGAAACGCGGTAAAGCAGGTTCCGATTTTGATTCCGAGCCGCAGAAATAAAAATTGAAACAGGCTGATGCAAACCGGAAACAAAAGGATTGAGGCGGAACTCATCGCATAACCGATGCCTGCGCCGATGGCGTCCAGTGATAATGCAAGTCCGAGATAGGCGGCCTCGTTCGGTTCAATGCGCTTTGATCCGTCAAAATCACCGCGCGACGGATCTTGCATCACGGTGATGGTTAAACCGAGAATATGCAGAACATATTGTTTTTGCTTTGGTTTTGGTTCCGGCCGGGACGCGGTATCCTGCGACAAAAGCTTTTTCACCGCGTTTTTGATCATGGTAATTCCCATTGCCAAAAGCATAAGAATACTGATGTAACTTCCGATCCGACCCGGCAGAACCCGAAAAAAAAATTTTCCGAGCGCCACGGCCAAAAAGGCGACCAAAAGCGAAATCAAACTCATAAAAAGCCAGGAAAAAGGCGAGATTTTTATTTTTTTCAGTCCGTAGGCCAAACCGACACCGATGGCGTCCAGACTGAGTGACAGCGCCAAAAAAACCATAGAAAGCATAAAAGCACCTCTCTTGCAAAAGTTAAAATGGTCTCTTGTATTTTATGAGAAGAGAAAAAATGCGTGCGTCATAAATCATATCTTGTCCGCATATCTTTAAGTAGGATTCAAAAGCAAAAGCGGAGGTATCATGTATGGCAGAATATTTAGGCTTGTCAACGGAAGAAGCGGAAAGATCGAAAAAGACGGCACACAACACCTTTACCAAACAGGAAAAAAAGACTTTTTGGCAGACATATTGGAGCAAATTTGATGATCCGATTATCCTGGTTTTATTGTTTGCGCTCGGAATCAACGTGATTTTTACATTTTTCGGAAAGGTGGACTGGCATGAATGTGCCGGAATCTTTTTGTCGATTTTGATTTCCACCTTTGTCAGCGCACTCTCGGAATATAATAATGAAAACACGTTTCAGAAACTCCAGGAGGAGGCGTCAAAAATCTCGTGCAAGGTCTACCGTGACGGAAACCTGACGGAGCTTCCCATCACCGAACTGGTATTGGGTGACAAGGTGCTGCTGCAATGCGGCGACATGATTCCGGCAGACGGCCAGATCGTCAGCGGTCATATCACGGTCGATCAGTCGCCGCTCAACGGTGAGAGCAAAGAGGTAACCAAAAAGGCCGGTGAGGTCTTAAAACCGAAATCGCAGCTGGTGGATTTTTGGAATCCCCGGAGCCTGTACCGCGGCAGCGTTGTTTGCAGCGGCGAATGTACCATGCGAATCGATGCGGTGGGCGATCAGACGGTTTACGGCAGAATGACAACGGAAACCCAGACGGATGTTCCGGACAGTCCGCTCACCATAAAGCTGCGGGGGCTTGCTCAGTCGATCAGCAAATTCGGCTACATC
>URTH01000121.1 GCA_900550775.1 uncultured Eubacteriales bacterium
TCCGCACGTGTTTGCGGTTATGCAGCAGAAAATCCGCGATGCGAAGGCTGATTTAATATGTCTTGACGTGCCGCTTTTGTTTTCGGCACCGTTCCCGATCCCCTATGACGCGTCACTGGCGGTTGTTGCGCCGCGTGAGGTGCGCATTGCCCGTGTGATGCAGCGCTCCGGCCTGACGAGAGAGCAGGTGACCGATCGGATCGATCAGCAGATCACAGACGCCGACATGCGGAAAATGGCGGACTATGTGATTGAAAACGATGGCGATCTTGCAGCGCTTTTCCCAAAAGTTGAAAAAATTTATCGAAGGTTGACGGTGTAGTTATGCGTGAAATACAAACCAAAGGGCGCCAAAGCTCCTATGCCGGGCGGCCGTCCGGTCGGCGATCCCGAAGGCGAAGGCGGCGCGGCGGCTGCTTTGGCAGATTGATTTTTTTGTGTATCGTCTTTGGCCTGGTCGGCTATTTCGGCTATCGGGCGTGCCAGAGCCTCGGTCTTAACACGCGCATCATGCAAAGCCGCTACCCGATCAAGTATCAGGAGTATGTCGAGACCTATGCCGCGGAGTTTGGCGTTGATCCGGCGCTGGTCTACGGAGTGATCCGCACGGAGAGCCGCTTTGATCCCTATGCGGTATCAAACGCCAAGGCTAAGGGGCTGATGCAATTACAGGACGACACGGCGGCGGACTGCGCCCGTGCCTTAAAGATCAGGGACTATTCCGCCGATCAGTTGTTTGACCCGGCGCTGAATATCCGTCTCGGCTGCTATTATCTTAAAAAACTGATTGCGGCCTATGATCAAAATTTAGAGACCGCGATTGCCGCCTACAATGGCGGCCCCGGTAACGTGGATAAATGGCTGAAAGACCAAAATTACAGTAAAGAAGCCGGTAAGCTGGCGAGGATTCCTTTCCCTGAAACGGCGCGCTATGTAGAGAGCGTCATGGCAGCGTACCGCAACTATCATATGCTATACTATTAAATAAAGGAGTGTTTTTTATGGCAAAAAACCAAAAGGATCAAAAGAACTTACACTACGAAAATAAAAGCATCTTCCCAAGCCTTGGCGAAAAGGAAAAGAGCGAAGTCTTTGACTTTTGCGAGGACTACCGCAAGTTTATCACGCTTGCGAAAACCGAGCGTGAGTTTTGTGAAGAGAGCGTCAGAGTGCTGGAGGCAAACGGCTTTACCATGCTGGAGGAAAAGTCCAAATTAAAGGCCGGGGACAAGGTGTATACGGTCAACCGCGGCAAGGGTGTTTTTGCCGCTGTGATCGGCAGCGAACCGATCGAGAACGGCGTCAGCCTGGTCGGCGCGCACATCGACTCGCCGCGTCTTGATTTAAAGCCCAATCCGCTCTATGAGGATCAGGGCGTGGCGTACTTTAAAACGCACTATTACGGCGGCATCAAAAAGTATCAGTGGACGGCCATTCCGCTTGCGATTCACGGTGTTGCGGCTTTGCAGGACGGCACCCAGATTAAGATCAGCATCGGTGAGGATCCGTCCGACCCGGTATTTTGCGTCAGCGATATTCTGCCGCACCTGGCGCAGAATCAGATGACCAAAAAGATGGTAGAGGCCATTCCGGGAGAGAGCCTGAATATTATCTTAGGCAACATCGGCAGCGATGATCCGGAGGTCAAGGAGGGCGTCAAGCAGAACATTCTTAAAATTTTAAACGAAAAATACGATATCTGCGAAGAGGATTTGCTCAGCAGTGAGATTGAGGTGGTACCGGCGTTTGACGCACGGGATCTGGGTCTGGATCGGAGCATGATTGCCGGTTACGGCCAGGACGACCGCGTATGTGCCTACACCGCGCTCCGTGCTATCTTAGACGTGAAAAAGCCGAAAAAGACGGCGGTTTGCCTTTTAGTGGATAAAGAAGAGATCGGCAGCATGGGCGCAACCGGAATGCAGTCGCGGCATTTTGAAAATGTTCTGGCAAAGGTTTGCGCAAAAACGGTGAAAACTTATTCGGATCTGACCCTGCGTGAGGCATTGCAGAATTCGACCTGTCTCTCTGCGGATGTCGGCGTGGCCTTAGACCCCAATTATGCCGATGTGACCGAAAAACGGAATACGGCCATCTTAAACGGCGGTATTTTACTGACCAAGTACACGGGCTCCCGCGGTAAGGGCGGCGCAAGCGACGCCAACGCAGAGCTGGTCGCAAAGATTCGCAGGATCTTTAACGAAAACGAGGTGGAATGGCAGATCGGTGAGCTCGGCAAGGTTGACTTCGGCGGCGGCGGTACCATCGCGCAGTTTGTCGCAAACCTTGATATGGACGTCATTGACGCCGGGGTTCCGCTGCTTTCCATGCATTCTCCGTTTGAGGTGGCCGGAAAGCTGGATATCTTTATGGCATACAAGGGCTATCGCGCATTTTATCAGCACAATTAACGCCTGATGAAAAGAGGAAGTGTTATGAAACGGACGAAAAAAGTATTGGTTTTTCTGATTGCGGCATGGCTGCTTACCGCACTGCCGGTGTGTGCCGAAAATAACGTTCCCAATGAGACCGAGGCGGTATATGCCGCCTCGGTCTCTGCGCCCGTGAGCGAGCTGCATCCGGGTGATACCGTCTATGTGACGGTTTCCCTTTCGCAGCCCGTTTCGGTATACGGCGCGGAATTGCTGCTCTCTTACGACACCGATATCCTGGCAGAGCCGAAGGCAGCCCTTACGCGGACGGAGACGGAGACGGTGAGAGAGGTCACGCAGCAGATGACAGAGGGAGAACTGTTATACGCGTGTACGCACCTTGGCAAAAAGTCGCCGGCAGCTTTGCAGCAAAACGCGGTGACGGTGACCTTTACCGCAAAAAAGAGCGGATCGGCCGCCGTATCGCCAAAACGGCTTAAAATTGTGCAGGAGGATATGTCCTATCAGATTTTTGATCTGACGGGACAAACGGTGACGGTACTTATCACAGAGCGCACCGTGCAGCCGACCGAGCCGCCGCGCGGCGGTGGCGGAGGCGGCGGTGGCGGCGGTTCGATCCGCGGCGGAATCACCGTTTCGGGCGGTAATGCGGCGGCAGCGCAGCCGCCTGCCCCAACGCAAATCCCGGAGGAGCCTGCCCCAACTTCGGCGGCCGCCTTTTCGGATTTGGGACAAGTCTCTTGGGCGGAGGAGGCCATCACCAAAATGGCAGAGGCCGGCATTGTAAAGGGAAAGAGTGAGGGCGTATTCGCGCCGCTGGACGCTCTGACCCGTGCCGAGGCTGCAAAGCTTTTGTGTGAGGCGTTTTCGCTCACGGAAGGCGAGGAAGAGGGCAAGACGTTTTCAGACGTTGACGCTGCGGCTTGGTATGCAGAGTACATACGGTGCGCCGCGCAAAACGGCGTTATTTTGGGAGACGAAAATAACCGCTTTTACCCGGAAGAGACCGTCAAACGGGAAGAGTTCGCCGCCATGCTGATGCGGACGCTCCAGGCAAAACAGATCACCCTTTCGCCGGTACGGCTGAACATCAACTTTGCCGATGAGGGCGAAATTTCCGACTTTGCGGTCGGCGCCGTTGATTTTTTGTATACCGCCGGTATTTTTGAGGGGGATAACGGATCCTTTTATCCGCAGTCGCCGCTGAATCGGGCGGAGGCGGCCGTATCGGTGTATCGCATACGCAGTCTGACAGAAAGCGGAGGTGAGAGTCATGAAAATTAGAAAACTTGCGGCGCTTTTTTGCGCCGGACTGATGCTTCTGCTGCCGCTCTCTGCATGGGCGGAGGAAAGCACGCCGATAACAGGATCGGAAACCGAGGGCGCGGAGACTGAAGAGCCGGAAACCGCCGATACGATCTGGGTCAATGAGGGCGATACGCTTGCCGAGGCAGTCGAGGCAGAAAATGTGGACGTCTGGGCGGTCGAGGACTATGAGCTTGGCACGATGTATGAAGATCCGTATGTTCTGCGCCGTGCGGCCAATACAACCGATGCGTATGTGGTGTTTTATCTGCCTTATCTTGAGGAGGCGGAGCTGCTCTCATACAGCTGGCCGGAGCATGTGGTGTCGTTTCGGATGTTGCTTTCAAAAGACGGCAAAACGTGGGAAGAGAGGGCAATGACGGTAGACGAAGAGCCGGACGCTGAGGAACAGGGTCGCTGGACCAAGCTTTATCATAAGGCAAGCGGACTGCGGGGCATGTCTTATTTGAAGATCGAATGGCCGGGCGAATTGTCCGGAAACGACTGGTGGAATCCGTACCTTGGCAGCATCCGCGCAAGGCTTGGCACGCCCCAAATGGAACAGATCAAGTGTGAGATCCCGGATAAACTGGTGATTCCGCGGTACGATACGGAGGAATATCCGCTCAAAGCGTGCGCGGTCGATCAGATTGAAAACCCTGTTGCGGCAGAGATCACGTGGCAGCTAAAAGAGGCCGAACCGCCGGAGGGCGTGACGCTCAAAGAGGACGGCGTGCTTACGGTTTCTCACGATTGTACGGCGCAAAGCATTGCGCTCACGGTGTCGTGCAGTGACGGAAATAAAACCTTGACCGCCGATGTTACGGTTTTGCTGGAGACAGCAAAAATCGGCGATGTGAACTATGACAACGTGATTGATGAAAAAGATTTGGAGTTTGCTTATCTTCACTATGGCAAGACCGAGGCGGACGGGGACTGGCAGGCGCTGCGTCTGGCCGATGTGGACGGAGACGGGAAGATTGATATTGCAGATGTCGCGTATCTGGCCTATTACGCAGAGGAAGAAACTGACGGGACGGCGACAGAAAAGGGGAATGAAAATTGAAACGAACGGTTTGTCTTTGCCTTGTGCTTTTTATGATGCTTGGCATGATTCCGGTATTCGGACAGGAGGAAGCTGCCGCACAGACGGCACAGACCGCAGCAGGGGACTTGGGTGAATTGCTCGATGACTGCGTGGATTTTTCGGCCGCGAGGGCGCACAGTGAGGAGCTTTACTGTGAGGTCACTGCGGAGGAGAACCGTTATGCCTTTGACGATTATACCATGATCATGCGCAAAACGGCAACGGCACAGTGGCTGGAATACGAGATCCCGGACGGGCAGTATTTGACTTTTCACACCTATTTCCGCCAGGGTGAGGAGATTTCTCATTTTTCGTTTTCGTGGTCAAAGGACGGCGAGACCTGGCAGGACGCGGCCGCAGATACCGAGGTTTTGAGCGTGGACAGCTGGAAGTGGGTGCCGGTGATTTATCGGTTAAAGCATCTGGACGCGTCCGCTAAATATGTGAAAATTACCTTTGGCAACCTGACGGGCAGTGCGTGGTCGCCCAGTCTTGCCGGTGTTTATTCTAACTACATCGTGCAAAATCCCTATGGATTTGCGGACTGCGCCGGTACGCCTTATGAAAAAGATACCTCCTTTTTAAAAAGCCTTGGCTTTGTGTCCGGGTACAGTGCACAAAAATACTGCCCGACCGAGGAAATCAGCCGCGCCGAGCTTGCACAGCTGACGGCAAAGGCAATATCCGCAAGCGGCGGCGCCCGTGTTTTTTGGGACGTGGAGCGTGAGCATTGGGCGGCATCCGCGGTCGCCGGACTTTACGGCATGGGCGTGATATGCGGAGACGAAAACGGATATTTTCATCCCGATGACCCGGTCACTTGTATCGAGGCGGCAAAAATTTTTTGCGCCGCCATGGGTTATACGGCGATGGCAGAGCAGCACGGCGGTTATCCGACCGGGTTTTGGTATATGGCGCGTCAGATCGGCTTGCTTGACGGCGTGAATCGGG
>URTH01000122.1 GCA_900550775.1 uncultured Eubacteriales bacterium
GTGTTTGCGGTTACTGCTGTGCCGGTGCCGATGCATCGGTATCGGGCTGCGGTGCCGGAACCTGCTGCTCGTGGCCGTCGCGGAGGCTGCTGCGGTTGTTGCGGACGATGGCAACGCACTGCTCCATCTCCTTCATTGCGCCAAGGACAACCTTTTCTACCGTTTCAAGCAGGTTGTCGGAGTAGGTGTAGGCAGAATCGGAAATTTCGATGGCCTCTTTGGTGGATTGTTCCATGATCTGCTTGCCGCGGACAACGGCCTGCTTGGTGATTTCGTTTTCGTCTACCATAGAAACGGCTTTCTTCTCTACGGTCTTGATGATCTCGTCGGCCTCGGTCTGTGCCTCGTGCAGGATTCTCTGGCGTTCTTCCTTAATCCATTTTGCCTGCTTTAAATCCTCCGGCAGCTTTAGCTTTAATTCCTGCAGGACGTCCAAAAGCTCGTCCCGTTCTAAAATACAGCGTCCGGAAAAGGGAACCGATGCTCCTTTTTCAATAATATCTTCTAATTCTGCCAACAATTCTAAAGCGTCCATTTTGATAGTACCTCCTATAATATAAATTGAGATATGAAAATGCGGTCAGCAAGTCTGACACCGCTCATTTATAACTGAAATCAAGCATTCCGGCACAAGGCCGTCCAGCGATCCGCCGTAGTGGGCAATCTCTTTCACGATGCTGGAGCTTAAAAACATGTAATCCTTACTGGTGGGGATAAACAGGGTCTCAATCTCGCAGGATAGGGCATGATTTGTCAGCGCCATCTGAAATTCATATTCAAAATCCGACATCGCGCGGATTCCCTTGATAATGATTTTGGCGTTTTCCTCCCGCATAAAATCGACCAGCAGGCCGGAGAAGGAACGCACCTCAACATTGGGATAGGCGGCCACCGCCTGTTTTAGCATTGCCACCCGCTCATCCACGTGAAAGAGCGGTTTTTTTGCATGGTTAATCAAAACGGCAACCACAACCCGGTCAAACAATTTTGAGGCCCGTGCGATTACATCCAGATGACCGTTGGTACAGGGGTCAAAGCTACCGGGATATACAACTGTTTTCATCATTTCACCCCTGTAATATGGTGAGCACGGTTTTGCCGTATGTGGCCGTACGCCTCACCGTATAATATGTATCATCGACCGTCTCGCCGTTTTTTTCACTCTCTGCCACGATAAGTCCGCCTTTTTTTAAAAGACCGCGCTGATGAATCAATGTGAGCGCCGGCTTCATATGACCCCGGTTATAAGGAGGATCCATAAGGATTAAATCAAAGTGCTGATCGCACCGGGACAAAAAATCCTGTACGTTTTGCCGGTATAAGGCGGCCGATGCAGCCAGCTTTGCGTTTTGCAGATTTTCCTGTATGACGGAAAAAGAAGCCGGGTCGTTATCCACAAAGGTACAGTGCGTGCAGCGTCTGCTCAGACATTCGATCCCCAAGGCGCCGCTGCCGGAGAAAAGATCCAGCACCGCATCGCACGGCAGATGAAACTGGATGATGTTAAACAGGGATTCCTTGACGCGGTCGGTGGTAGGGCGCGTGTGCAGCCCCTCCGGTGTTTTAAGCTGAAACCCTCTGCGAAGGCCGGAAATAATTCGCAAGAGAAAACCCCCTCATACATCCATAGATATACCCTGTATATCATAATATTTATCGGCCGATTTGTCAAGTGCTTTTTTGTGTCTGTTTTGCATAAAAGAAAAGCCCCCGCCGTGCCGTAATATGAGGTTTTGTAAAAACCTGGAAACCAGGTGGGAAAACGCCCGGAAACATTACAAGTCCACTGGATGCGTAAAGCATGAGGCATGTGCGCAATTCCCGGAGACAAAGCCCCTTTGTAAAAGTGTTGGTTTTACATTGTAACCTCGATTACGAACAGAGCAGGGAACAACTTCTCTCTGTTTCTATTATAGCACGATTTCAGAGAAATACAAGTGTTTCGGCAAAGTTTTTTATAATTTTTTTAGTGCGGCATGCTTTTATTGCAGAGCGGTTACAAAGAATTTACAATTTCTTTCAACCTGCGGTTTTGCATTGCAATCTAAAAAAAATAAAGTATAATGGTACTTGGGCAAAGGTTTTTTGCATAAGTTTGCATAGATATATCGTAAAATCCGAGGGGAGTCGGAATTGTGGCAGCGGAGGGAGAGCCATATGAGAATCGAAAAAGTGGACGAAAACAAAATAAAGGTATTGATTGAGGACAACGAGGCAAAGCAGTGGAACATATCTTTTCAAAGCCTTTGCGAAAACACGCCGCAGATGCGCCGCGTGTTTCAGACGGCGGTTGCGCTTGCGGAGGAGAATATTGACTTTTCGGTCGATGGCGCCAAATTATTTGTAGAGGCCATCCATTCCGAGGCACCGTATGATTTTGGGATGCTGATTACCAGAGTTTGCAGCGAGGACGAGTTAAAACACGCGGTGAGAAGCTGCTCCTATCAGGGAAAGCTGCGTAAAACCCGTATGGAAATCACCAGGAGAAATCGATGCCAAAGGATGATTTATCGCTTTAATGAGTTTGAAAACGCTTGCAGAGCCGTTGGTGAAATGGCAGGACACTACCGCGGCGAAAGCCGACTTTATAAATATCAGGGGGCGTTTTATCTGCTGCTGGAGCTGTCTCTTGAGGACTCCGTGAAGGATATGGAGGCAGTTTTGGGAGAGTTTGGCCATGTGGTGCAAAACGGGCAGTACATGCACGGACGGCTGAACGAATACGGCAAGCTGATGATTCCGCGCAACGCGGTCGGCGTGATGGAAGAATATTTTTGCGTACGCTGATATTAGGCTAATCTTAAATGAAATGAAAAAGGCGCCGTGCGGCGCTTTTTTTGATTGTGCCTTCCGGTTATGGGATAGGAACGGTAAAGTGTAAGAAGAACAAAGATGTTTGTAAAAATATGTCAAAAACAGACATTTTGTTTTGTGTATAATGCTGTATTTTGTTTTTACTATTGCAAATGACGAAAATTTATGATATACTGTCACAGTTATTTTAGTTTGCCGCGCGCGGCAAACTAACTCTGGAGAGGCTCTGCGTTTCGGCAGAGCGCCGAAGGTGTACGGCGGATGGCAAATCCGTTAATCTCTCAGGCAAAAGGACAGAGATGCATAGGACTCTACCCTCTCCGGGAAAATGAAAAGGAGGGGTTTTTTTATGCGATTTTTTAGAAAAAAATCGACGCGCAGGGGCGTGCTGCTGCTTAGCATCACCTTGCTGATCACACTTTTGACAACCTTTATGCTGACCGGCTGTCAAAAAATCGACAATGCGGACAATGCGCCGCTCACGTTTACGGGCATTCTGGGAAAGATCGACGATTTTGTTTGGGGAATCCCGTTGATCGTTCTGATTCTGGCTGCCGGAATTTTGCTGACGGTACGCGTTGGCGTTCTCCAGGTACATAAGCTTCCGCTGGCACTTAGGTATATGTTTGACAACGAAGAGGACGGCGAGGGTGAGGTTTCCAGCTTTGGCGCTTTGTGTACGGCGCTTTCCGCGACCATCGGCACCGGAAACATTGTCGGTGTTGCAACGGCGATTGCCGGCGGCGGACCGGGCGCACTCTTCTGGATGGAGTTTGCGGCATTTTTGGGCATGGCAACCAAATATGCCGAGGGACTTCTTGCCGTAAAGTATCGTAATATCGATGAAAACGGTAAGGCGCTTGGCGGTCCGTTCTATTATATCGAAAAGGGTATGGGTAAAAACTGGAAGTGGCTGGGCAAGCTGTTCGCCATCTTCGGTGTACTGGCCGGTCTTTTGGGTATCGGCACCATTACCCAGATTAACGGTATCACCTCGGCGGCACAAAACTTTTTTGATCCGCAAAACGCCCATGTGGCATTTACCATCGGCGGTACCGGCTATTCCTGGTCGATCGTCATTGCCGGCGTGCTGGTAACCTTTTTTGTGGCGTTGGTTGTCATCGGCGGCATCAAGCGGATTTCGAAGGTTTCTGAAATTATCGTACCGTTTATGGCGGTTCTGTATTTTGTCTGCTGCATCATTTTGCTGATCGTAAACATCAAGGCGCTGCCGAGTGCCATTGTACTGGTTGTAAAATCGGCATTCTGCCCCAAGGCGGTCTTTGGCGGTGCGGCCGGTATCACGATAAAGATGGCAATGCAGAAGGGTATTGCGCGCGGTATCTTCTCGAATGAAGCAGGACTCGGCTCTGCGCCGATTGCGGCAGCGGCGGCCAAGACCAAAGAGCCGGTGCGCCAGGGTCTGGTTTGTATGACCGGTACCTTCTTTGATACCATCGTAATTTGTACCATGACCGGTCTGTCCATCATTTTGACGGATACCTATAAAGAGGCGATGAACGGCACCTTAGCCGGTGCGGCAGTCACGACCGAGGCGTTTACACGCGGATTGCCTTTCTCCAACCACATTTGTGCCTTTTTGCTGATGGTTTCGCTGATATTCTTTGCGTTTACCACGATTTTGGGCTGGGATTATTATTCCGAGCGCTGCCTGCAGTACCTGATCGGCGACCGCAAGGGTGCGTTGATGGGCTATAAGATTTTGTACATTCTGGCTGTGCTGGTCGGCCCGTATCTGACAATTTCCTTTGTCTGGACGCTGGCGGATATCTTTAACGGTCTGATGGCGCTGCCAAACCTTGTGGCGCTGTTCGCACTGAGCGGCGTTGTCGCGAAGGAGACCAAGGCGTACTTTGGAAAATTGGAGAATCAGAAGCTGAAATAGAGAAAATTCGACCCCTTTTTGAAATTTTTTCAAAAAGGGGTTGCTTTTTTGAAATAACTGTGCTACAATGCCTGTAATGATTTTGCAAGATCAAAAAATGCAGAGAGGAATTACAGGCATGAACGGGTTAAAAAACATCATAGCAACCGCAGCATATTATTTTGTCTTTAGCTTTAGCTTTTTTGGCTACGGCTATTTTGCTATGAACAGTTTTAAAACTTCCTTTGAGCCTGGACTTGCTGCGTAAGTCAATATTTTATGAATGTAAAATAAAAAGGGCGGGTTCAAAGGAACCTGCCCTTTTTCTATGAAGAAAACAGGGCGCAGACACACAAAGACCGCAGCTGCCGGGGTCAATCCTGTGTGCCAAAGACCCGGAGGAGGCATTTAAAATGGTTGTAATTATGAAACCGCGCACATCGCAGGACGATGTGGAAAAGATGATATCCTATATCAAGGATATGGGATTGGACGTTATGGTAAACGAGGGCGTTGACTGTACCGTGCTGGGGCTTTTGGGCGACACCAGCCGGATCGACCCGGATACGCTGATGCTGAACCGGCATGTAGACCGCGTGATGCGGATTGCCGAGCCGTTTAAAAAGGCAAGCAAAAAGTTCCATCCGGAGCGCACCGTGGTCTCGGTGGGCGACGCGCAGATCGGGGCGGAAAACACCTTCACGGTGATTGCAGGTCCCTGCTCGGTGGAGAATGAAAAGCAGATTTTAACCGTGGCAAACGGCGTAAAGGAAAGAGGCGCCATGCTGATGCGCGGCGGCGCATTCAAGCCCAGAACCTCGCCGTATTCTTTCCAGGGCTTAGAGCTTGCCGGGCTGGAGCTTTTAAAGAAAGCCAAAGCGGAAACCGGGCTTCCGATCGTGACGGAGATCATGTCTCCGGCACTGGTAGAGACCTTTGAACGCGATGTTGACCTGATCCAGGTCGGCGCAAGAAACATGCAAAACTTTGACCTGCTTAAGGAGCTTGGCAAATGCAGCAA
>URTH01000123.1 GCA_900550775.1 uncultured Eubacteriales bacterium
TGATTGCGCTCCGCCCGTGGAAGTTTGCGGACAGTGAGATGGAAAAGACCGTTGCCGCCGTTGCGGATCGGGTGTGCGAAAAATATCATATGGAGGCGCTTTTTGTTCCGATGCAGGAGAGCCGTGACATGGCGACCGCCAAAAAGACCCTGTCCTATATGAAACAAAAGGGGCGGATTTTAGACGGATCGCCCACGCCGACCCAGATTTTGGGCGTGGTCGGCGGCGCACAGTTTGTGCTGGGAATGCGGCTGC
Source organism: uncultured Eubacteriales bacterium (assembly GCA_900550775.1). Classification (GTDB taxonomy): domain Bacteria; phylum Bacillota; class Clostridia; order Monoglobales; family Monoglobaceae; genus Ructibacterium. The sequence continues at coordinate 256 of URTH01000123.1, forward strand.
ACACCTTGATTTATGCGGCAAAGATGGGAACGCCGCTGATCGGGCTTTGCTACGATCCCAAGGTGGACGCGACCATGGAATATATCGGCCAGGAGTTTACCTGTCCGGCAAGGGATATCAATCCGCTGACGCTTTTGCGCTATGTGGATGAGATCATGCAGCGGCGCGACAAGCTGTGTGAGGACTTGGCGGCGTCCGGCGCAGCGTTTGAAGAGAAGGCGAGCGAAAACACGCGCCTTGCGCTCTCGCTTTTGCATGAGGATTAGCCGCATTTTATGACAGAAATATCGCCCGGAAAAAGCCATACTCTGCTTTTCAGCGGGCATGATCGCGTTTTCGGCGAAAGGGGACATCATTGATGAATCTGTTTTTATTTGACCATATCACAAAGGATCCGGCGGTTGCCGCCCTGCTCCGGTTTTATGAGACGGGCGACAGTGCGGACTATTATACCGCGGCAAGGGCGCTGATTGCGTATTCGGCGCATCGGCTGACCGACCGCAATCTGATTGCGGAATATGTGCTGCGCAGTATGCTGGAGGAGGATCTGCTCCCGGATATTGAAAACCTCCGCGATTTTCTCCGCCGCGATGTAAAGTGCATTTATACCGCGCTTTTGGCGGTGGACTGGGATCAGCTGTTTCGCGAGAAGGGGCTTTTGCCGCTCAGCAAAATGGGCACGCAGCGGATTCATACCGGGCTTTCCAGCTATGTGCGATCGCTGGAGAGCATGATCGAATCGACCTCCAATGAGGCGCTTTGCGGCGCGATCTTAGCCCATGCGGAAAGCTTTGGCACCGGCAAGGCGACGGCATACGCCGCGCTGCGCTGGGACGGCGGCGCACTGGTCGGCATCAACAACCCGGACGCAATCACCTTCCGCGATCTGACCGGGCTTGCCCACCAAAAAGAGGTCTTGATCGAGAATACCGAGCGTTTTGTCAGCGGTTATCACGCAAACGATGTATTGCTGACCGGCAGCAGCGGCACCGGGAAATCCTCGTCAGTGAAGGCGTGCCTGAACCTGTTTAAGGATCGGGGACTTCGTTTGATCGAGCTGAGCAAATCGCAGCTTGCGGATCTGCCGGCGGTCTTTCGCGCGATCAAAAACCCGGTGCTCCGCTATATCATTTTTATTGACGATCTGTCCTTTGAGGCGGATGATACCAGCTATAAGCTGCTGAAATCCGCCCTGGACGGCCAGGCGGAGGCGAGGGGAAACAACGTGCTGATCTACGCGACCTCCAACCGCCGCAGCCTGATTAAAGAAACCTGGTCGGAGCGGGAGGGTTACCTCAGTGACGAGGTACACCGAAGTGAGGGACTGAGCGAGCGCAAGTCGCTCTCGGCGCGGTTTGGAATCACCCTGAGCTTTTTGACGCCGACCCAGAACGAATATTTAGAGATTGTTGCAAACATCCTCTCCGCGTCCGGCGTTGCCATGACGGACGAAATCCGCGCCAAGGCGCTGACCTGGGAGATGCAGTATAACGGATTTTCCGGCAGAACCGCAAAACAGTTTGCGGCCAGCATTTTAAACACCGACGCATCATACAATATAGAAAGGTGACATGCCTTTTGCACCGCACAAAAAGCCGAAAGCGGTTTTGACCGTCTGTCATACCGTGGTCGGATTGCGAATATCAGGTTAGGGGTGGAGTTATGCTTATGCCATTGGGAAGTGTGCCTTTGGGGGAACCCGATAAAAAAAGGAAACAAAAGGGCGGCGGCCGTCTGATTATCATCGGCGTGCTGCTGATTGCCCTGTCGGTGATGATGCTTGGCGTCATCGCGGTCGCTTACCGCGCCGGGGATGTGGGGACGGTGTTCCCCAATATCTATGTCGGCGATCAGAACCTTGGCGGCAAGACCGCCGAAGAGGCGCTTGCCATCTTAAACGATACCTATTACGGTGAGAAAATTCGTGACGTGCGGATCCCTCTGTTTTGTGAGGACGCCGAGGGCGCGATACCGCTGAACGATCTGGCAGTGACCTATCAGAATCAGGAGGTCGTGGGCAACGCCTTAGAAAAGGGCGCACACAAAAATCCGATAATAAGAGGGATCGCCTATCTTTATCATCGGCTTCACAGGACGGATCTGGAACCCGTGATCGCGTATGAGAATGAGGCGTTGCTTGCTATGCTCTCGCAGATCGCAAAGCCCTATGAGACCGAGCCGGTCGGCTATACCTTTCAGATTGCGCCGGATCATGTGACGCTTTACGGAAAGGTTAACGGCGTCAAGGTGGATCGTGACGCGGCGGTTTGCGAGGTGGAGCGGCAGATTAAGGCGATGGCCTTTGAAAAGGTGTTGCTGGAGCCAAAAACCGTAGAGCCGGCGCCGATTGAATTTTCAGAATTTTATCAGTGGCTGATCAGCCCGGCGCAGGACGCGTATTATGAGAAGGACGATAGCGGCAAGGTCGTGGTTCATCCCGAAAAGTTACAGTGCAGCGTGGACGAGGAGACGGTCAGACAGGCAATCCGTGCGGTAGATACTGCGGCGGATAACACCACCACCTTTGCGGTGACGACCACGCCGCCGGCACTGACCGAGTCCGTATTAAAGGAACACTTGTATGCGGACGTGCTGGGTAGTTACAGTACGTACTTTGGGGGTACTGCGGCACGGATCAATAACGTACGCCTCGCGGCAAGCCGCATCAACGGTTATGAGATGCTGCCGGGTGACGAGTTTTCATATGATAAAACCATTCTGCCGCGCAAGGCGGCAAACGGCTATCAGGCCGCACCGGTCTATGTCGGCAACAAGGTGGAAAGCGGCATGGGCGGCGGCATCTGTCAGGGATCGTCTACGCTCTACTGTGCAGCGCTTTACGCCAACTTAAAGGTGGTCGAGCGGCATAACCATACCCTAAAGGTGGGGTATCTTCCGCCGGGACTGGACGCGACCATCGCGGAGGGATACCTTGATCTGCGGCTGCAAAACAGTACGCCGTACCCGATTCGGTTTGACGCTTCCGCCGACGGCGGCAAGCTGACCTTTACGGTGCGCGGCTATAACCCGGAGCAGACCTCGGTCGAGCTGCTGCGCAGCGGCGGCGAATATTCTTACAGCGTGACGCGGCTGGTGAAGAAGAACGGCGCGGAGGTGCTGCGCGAAAAGCTGCCGTCCAGCCAGTATCAGCCGCCGGCACCGTCCGAGACGCCAAAGCCGACCACTGCGACAACAGAGAAGCCCAAATCGAACGAACCCAAGGAACCGAACGAATCCAAAGAAGCAAAGGAATCGAAGGAACCACAAAAATCGGCCGAGAATCCGCCGCCTGCGCCAAGCGCAGCGCCTGCGCCGGAGTCGGAGAAGAGCGCCGCGCCGTCCGGCACGGCGGCGGAATAAAGCATAGATTCGCACACTGGCAAGGCGGAAAACGGCACACGGAAGAAATCCAAGTGCCGCATTCGGAAGGCAAAAATCTGCCTTTTCCATGCGCACGAACACCAAGGAGGAAGAAGTATGAAGAAAAAAGTAAGTACAAGAGCGTTGGTCAGTATCGCCGTCGGTGCGGCGATTTCCTTTGTATTGATGCTGCTGGAATTTCACCTGCCCTTTGCACCCGATTTTATCAAGCTTGACTTTTCCGACCTTCCGGCGCTGATCCTGGCGTTCGGCTTCGGACCGCTGGCCGGCGTCTTGACCGAGCTTGTCAAAAACCTGCTGCATCTTCTGATTTCCAGCACCGCCGGTATCGGTGAGGCGTCCAACTTTATCTTAGGCTGCGCGTTTGTCGCACCGGCCGGACTGATCTATCATAAAAACAAGACCCGGCGCGGTGCGCTGATTGCCATGCTTTGCGGCACGCTCTGCTTTTCGCTGACCGGGATCTTTACCAATTACCTGATTATGTTTCCGTTTTATACCAAGGTGTTCGGGATTCCGATGGACGCCATCATTGCGATGTGCCAAAAGATCATTCCGATCATCGACAGTCAGCTTAAGGTCATTTTGCTGAGCGTGACCCCCTTTAACCTCTTAAAGGGGCTGATGGTTTCGCTTTTGACCTTTTTGCTCTATAAGCGGCTCTCGCCGCTGCTCCACGGCAGACGCTAGAGAGTTGCTATCGCGGCAGCACAAAAGCCGCGGCCGTACGAAACATACGGCAATATCAAAAGAAAATGACACCACGATGATACCGCAGAATTTTTTGCCCGGCCGGTATTGTATGATTTGATAATACCGCCTATAAAAACTTGCAATTCCCAAGGAAATACCAGTGTGTTAAAATATTAACAAACAAAAACAACACCCCAAAACGGGGCATCAAAAGCGCACGGTGCAAAAGGCAAAGCGCCGGTACGGTTTTGACCGCCCCAACCGGGCGCAAAAGCGTATCGGCAAAACCGACCGAAAGGAGGTTGGCCGTGCGTTTTGAAACCCAAAAGGGAAAAAGGAGGAATCGTATGTTAGACAAGGCAAGATGCATCATCGACGACACAGCGGCGCTGGAGCGTGCGCTGGCAAGGGGAAGAGAGGCACAAAGAGCATTTGCGACATTTGACCAAAAGCAGGTGGACAAAATCTTTTTCGCCGCGGCATCAGCGGCCAATCAGCAAAGGATTCCACTGGCAAAGCAGGCGGTCAGCGAGACCGGCATGGGAATCGTAGAGGACAAGGTCATCAAAAACAACTACGCCGCAGAGTATATCTATAACGCCTATAAGGACGTAAAAACCTGCGGTGTGATCGAGGAGGACGCCGCGTTCGGCATCCAAAAGATCGCCGAGCCGATCGGCGTGATTGCGGCGGTGATTCCGACCACCAACCCGACCTCAACCGCCATCTTTAAATGCCTTTTGGCATTAAAAACGAGAAACGCCATCGTGATTTCGCCGCACCCCAGAGCCAAAGAGAGTACCGTTGCGGCGGCCAAGGTGGTTTTGGACGCGGCGGTTGCCGCCGGCGCCCCGGAGGGGATTATTGACTGGATTGACGTACCGGGACTGGAGATGACCAACCTTTTAATGCGTGAGGCAGATCTGATCCTGGCAACGGGCGGCCCCGGCATGGTAAAGGCCGCGTATTCCAGCGGCAAGCCGGCCATCGGCGTCGGCGCCGGAAACACACCGGCCATCATTGATAAATCCGCGGACACCGTGCTGGCGGTCAACTCGATCATTCATTCCAAGACCTTTGACAACGGCATGATCTGCGCGTCGGAGCAGTCGGTGATTGTGCATGACGCCGTTTACGATAAGGTAAGACAGGAATTTATCGACCGCGGCTGCTATATTTTAACTCCGTCCGAGACGCAAAAGGTGCGCAAGACCATCTTAATCAACGGCGCACTCAACGCCAAAATTGTCGGGCAGAGCGCGCACACCATCGCCAAGATTTCCGGCGTGACCGTGCCGGAGAACGCCAAGATCCTGATCGGCGAGGTGGAATCGGTCGAACTGTCCGAGGAATTTGCACACGAAAA
>URTH01000124.1 GCA_900550775.1 uncultured Eubacteriales bacterium
GACTTTCCATAAATTGATCGACAGCGTCCCAATCACCAAACCGCTGCGCCGCCTTTTGAAGAAGCGGCAAACGCTCGTTCCACAGCCGTCCAAACTCGCAGCTGTACGGCGTCTTTTGTTTGGCCGCGGCGCATTCCTCCTCGGTGAGCAGACCGCGTGCGCACAAATCGTCAAGATCAATCAAAAACGGATGATAACTAAACGAACTGTATGATTTATACGGCGAGTTACATTCGTCCGGCAGGCAAAACGGCAGTCCCTGCCATAGATGAAACCCGTGTTCTGCCAAAAAATCAATCCATTCCATCGCCTCTTTTCCGGCTGCCCCGATGGAATATTCGCCCCATAGGGACGTCAGATGCATCAATACGCCGCTGGATCGTTTCATGATGATTCCTCCTGTTTGCTATGCAGATTGCATTTTTGTCAAACGGACTTTTTGGATACGACTGTGGATACTTACGTATTTTTATAAGCCATATTCCGCCCGTTCTATCTGCTTTTATTATAATACATATGGTGCTAAAAAATCAATCCCGTTTTATTTCCAATCTATGGTAAAGGGCTGCTTTCGCAGCCCTTTTATCAGTCACCGTACATACCGGCGCGGTCATTGACAACAAAAATCCGAAGCATGTCATCGCTGAGCGCAAGTTCGCCGTCATCGTTTCCCTTCAGCCATCCCTTGTCAACCAGCTTTTTTATCGTGGGTCTTGCCCACTCCGGCATGTTTTCATCAATATAATTATAAATCATCTCCGCATCGCCCAGTTTTTCCTCCAGCTCGTCAATGCGGTTCGTCAACTCCTCATACTGTCCCATGCTCAGTTCTCCCTCCTTTTTGAGTCCAAAGCCGATTGCAATCCCCTCCGAGATTGCCTCAGCCACCTTATCCTTTAACCGATGATACAATTCCATATCGTCTTTATCATCGATAAAGGCAACCTCAAGCAGTGCAGAGGGCACGCCCTGTGCATGCACCTTTGCAATCACACTAAAATTTTTTCTTTTCACGCCGCGATTGCGAAAGCCCAGTTTTTGCATTTCCTCCAGGATCTGTTCTTCCACCGTCGTCGCCGTTTCTTCTCTGGTGACATAAATCTCTGTTCCCGTTACAACGCCGTCCCCGATTTCGTCTCCGGCGCCGGAATTAAAATGAATTTCTAAAACATATTGATAGGGCTTAAAGTCATATTGATGATTCTTTAGCCATTCATACCAGTTTCGTCTGACGTCTCCTACGGTCACATTGGCATACTTTGCAAGGTAAGCCGGAATCTTTGCAGCCACCTCTCTGGTTAAATCCTCTTCCCGGTATCCGTTGCCGATTGCGCCGCTGTCACCGTCCCCGTGTCCTGCAATCAAAAAAACATTCATACGATCACTCCATTGTTCCGCACCGTTGTCCTGTGTTTCCATATATTATATGCACGCCGCGGCCGGCGGTTCTTTGCACAAAAAAGCCGCCTGTCAGAGGCGGCTGATACATGCTCTATTTTGGTGAAAAAAACGTTGATTCTTCAATGATATAGCGCGGACGTCGTTTGACCTCCTTATATATTTTGCCGATATATTCCCCGATCACACCGATCGACACCAGCTGCACACCGCCCAAAAACCAGATTGAAATCATCAGCGATGTCCACCCGGTTACCGTAACGCCGAAAAGCCGGGCAAAAAAAGCGTATATTGCTGCAAAAACGGCAAAAATACAGACAAGACACCCAAGTCCCCACACAAGCCGAATCGGCTTAATGCTAAACGAGGTTACGCCGTCAAACCCAAAGGAAAGCATTTTTCGAATGGGATATTTGCTCTCTCCGGCAAAGCGCTGCCTGCGTTCATAATAAACAATACCGCTGCGAAATCCGACCAGACGCACCATGCCGCGCAGAAAGAGGTTAACCTCCGGAAATTCCGCCAGGGCGCCGAGTGCGCGGCGGCTGAGAAGCCGATAATCTGCGTGATTTTCAATCACATCGGCACCGAGCAGACGCAACACCTTATAATATGCGCCGGCCGTGATACGTTTAAAAGCCGTGTCGCTCTCACGCCGACTGCGAACCCCATATACAACGTCATATCCCTGCCGGAATTTTTCGATAAATTCCGGGATAACCGCGATATCATCCTGCAAATCCGCATCCAAAGAAATGCAGCAATCACAGTACGGCTCCACGCTCAAAAGCCCGGCAAGCAGGGCGTTTTGGTGTCCGCGGTTGGAGGATAATTTGATCCCCTCGATTATAGGATTGACTGCGTGGGCGTCTGCAATCATGCGCCATGTGTCGTCGCGGCTGCCGTCGTCTACGCACACAATTTTACTGTCCCTGCTGATCTGCTGCTCCTCCATCATTGTGTGATATAGGGCAGTCAGGCGTTCGAGCGTTTCGGGCAGAACCGCCTCTTCATTATAGCAGGGAATGACAAGATATAATTTCGTATTTTGCATCGCAAGTTACCTTCTTTGACAAAAAAAGGGCGAACCAACGTCCGCCCCTTTTCAGCAGGCGTCTCCGCTGCATCTTCAGCAGGTGCTGCCGCATCCGTGCTTTCCCCGGTTGCATCTGCGGTTGCGTCCGTGTTGGCATCCTCTGCCGTTGCATCCGCGCTCTGCTGTGCTTCCTGCATTTGATCTGCCGTAGCCAAAACGTTGCCGTTTTCGTCTACCAGGTTTCCGTTCTCATCTACCGTTACATTGCTGGCCGAAGCATCGCCGCTCGTCTCGGTATTCTGGGTATCAGCGCTATTTTTCTGGCTGTATTCATTCACAGCGACTGCTGCAAGTACAATGGACGAAACGATGAACAAAACAGCGACAACAGCCGTAAACTTTTTAAGCATTGCGTCAACCGTTCTGCCCTTGTTCTTACCGAAAAACGTCTCTGCGCCGCCGGCAATTGCGCCGGAAAGCCCTTGCTGCTTGCCGTGCTGCATCAGTACAACAATCACCAGTGCAAGTGAAATAACTACGTGAATAATGGTCAATGCTAACATCATCTTTTAAATCTTCCTCCTCATTTTCCACACCAAAGTACAAATCGTATCTTCTTTTGTGATTCCATTGTGAAATATTGTATCATAGATAGTGAAAACATGCAAGAACTTTTTTTAAAAATTATCAATTTTTCTGAACATGTAACCGTTCTGTAACCTTATTTTGCAAAAGGCACCGGCCTTTTGGGCGAAATGCTTTGCATAAACTCGGTTCACAAACAATTCACATTTCCTTTACAGATTATTCACCCAAGATTTTTTAGGCATGGTATACTTAAGATGTAGCAAGGAGTTGCTACAAAAAATAATACATAACTCCCTCCCTTGAAGACCGTTCCCCCAAGCGGTCTTCTTTCTTTTTTGCTTTTTTCTCCGAAATAATTGCTATCTGTGAAAAAAATTAGAAAAAACCCTTGATTTTTTATGCACACTAGTTTAAAATTAAAAGGTCTGTAATATAAATTTAATGAGGAACTGTTTTATCATTAAATTTATAAAGGTGGGAACAATGACCTTGGAAAATTACAGAGAAAAAAATTGGAAGAAACTCACAACAAATATCGGAAAGGCTGTTTTATTCACCGGCGCCGCAATGCTGGTGGTTCATCCGGTCATAAGCCGGACGGGCAGTGTTACACCGTCCCCGGCCGCCGCAATCAAAACCCGTACGGAAGAGATTGCAAAATATTCTCTCGAAACCTACGAGGATGCGCCGGAGGATACCGTTGGCACCGAGACGGCAGAGACCGCGGCAGACGATGACCTTTTTGCCATACCGGCACAGGGGGTATTAACCTCCCCGTTCGGAAGCCGCTGGGGCAGACAACATACCGGCATCGATATCGGTGCGCAGCAAGGTACGGATATTGTTGCCGCAAAATCCGGACGTGTCATTTATTCCGGGTGGGCAGACGGATACGGGTACTATGTGATCTTAGATCACGGAGACGGCTTTAAGACGGCTTACGGTCATTGCAGCGCATTGTTTGTAAACGAGGGCGACAATGTCCTCAAAGGGCAAAAAATTGCCGGCGTGGGAAGCACCGGGAACAGTACCGGCCCGCATCTGCATTTTGAGGTAAAGTGCGGCGATGTTTATCAGGATCCGTTAAACTACGTTACGTACTGACCTGCGGCAGCCTTGATGTGAATGTGAGATATTCCGGAGGTGGAGAAATGAGTAAAAAGATTCTTGTGGTAGACGATGAAAAAAGTATCGTCGATATTTTAAAGTTAAATTTACAAAACGAAGGATATACGGTATATGAGGCGTATGACGGTGAAGAGGCGGTTTTAAAAGCTTCTAACATTGAGCCGGATCTGATTTTGCTGGACGTTATGCTTCCGAAACTGGACGGATTTTCGGTCTGTAAAAAAATCCGCGAAACGTCATCCGTACCGATTTTGATGATCACTGCGCGTGAGGAAGAAGTGGACAAGGTACTGGGTTTGGAACTGGGCGCCGATGACTATATCACAAAGCCTTTCAGCGTACGTGAATTGATGGCGCGCATCAAAGCCAACATGCGCCGCCAGGAACAGGAAACACAGAACGCAGACGATAACGATATCATTCATGTCGGTTGCTTTACCCTTGACTGCAACCGTTATGAGCTGTATAAAAACGGTCAGCTGATCGATCTGACTGTGCGTGAATTTGAGCTGATTAAGTTTTTATCCGCGCAGCCCAACAAGATTTATTCCCGTAAATCTCTGCTTGAATATGTCTGGGATTATGAATATGTCCGTACCGTGGATGTTACCGTGCGCCGCGTGCGGGAAAAGATCGAGGATGATCCCTCCCAGCCGCGTCATATCATGACAAAGCGCGGCGTTGGTTATTATTTTGCGATCTAAGCCGAATTTGCTGCGCAAAGCTGCTGCGGCCAAGCATTACCAGATAATAAAAAGCCGGCGTACGCCGGCTTTTTCCATGCATCTTAGATGCAGAAAGGAGTTTTAGCATGATTCATATTTCTCTTATTTGCGTTGGAAAGATCAAAGAAAACTATTTTACGGCGGCCATCCAAGAATACGCAAAGCGCCTGCAGCGCTATTGTAAGCTCTCTGTCATTGAGGTCAAGGACGAGGCAACGCCGGATGCGCCCTCTCCGCGTGAGGAAGAACAAATCCTTGCAAAGGAAGGACAGCGCATTCTTGAGAAAATCCCCTCCTCCGCCCATGTCACCGCGCTCTGCATTGAGGGAAAGCCGATGTCCTCGCAGGCATTTGCCGCATCCATTGCCGATTTTATGGCAAACGGCGTCAGCCAGCTCGTCTTTGTCATCGGCGGTTCTCTGGGGCTTAGCGATGCCGTAAAACGCCGTGCCGATCAAAAACTGAGCTTTTCGCCGATGACGTTTCCGCATCAGCTGATGCGCGTTGTTTTGCTGGAGCAAATCTATCGCGCCATGAATATCAACCACGGCGGAAAATATCATAAATAGCCGCGGCAAAGCATTGCTTGACACGGACTGCCAAAAGCATAAATCCATCTCTCAAAATTGGCCTCTCATTCTTTTGTTTTAGCCAGATTTAAATTTGCCGGATTTTCAAGTAAAGCGCCCTTTTCGCTGAATCTGGAACCGTGGCAGGGACAGTCCCAGGAGTGTTCTGCGGCGTTCCATTTCAGCGCACATCCCAGATGCGGACAGCGTTTTACCGTTGGGGTAAAGAA
>URTH01000125.1 GCA_900550775.1 uncultured Eubacteriales bacterium
GGATGATCGGCGGCTCCCTTGCAATGGCGCTGCGCGGATTTCACGATGCCGAAATCATTGGCTGTGACATTGATCCAAAGACCAGAGCGGCAGCGGAGAAGAGTAAAGTGTTCTCCCGCGTGGTGGGAGATCCGGCAGAGGCAATCAAGGATGCAAACCTTGTTGTTTTATGCGTTTATCCGGAAGCTATTTTAAAGATCGTGCAGGAAAACCGGGACGCCTTTCGGCCGGGAGCGGTGGTAACGGACGTTTGCGGCATCAAGCGTGAGGTGGCGGACGGCATGGTAAAGCTGCTCCCAAGCGGCGTGGACTATGTGGGCGGCCATCCCATGGCCGGGACGGAGAACAGCGGTTTTTCCTATGCCAGCGCGGAGCTTTTCTGGATGACGGGCTTTATCATTACGCCGATGGAGCACGCAAAGGAGGAGAGCGTTGCCCTGGTGGCCGAGATGGCGCATTATATCGGTGCGACGCGGATTACTGCGGCCGATTGTGGGGAACATGACCGCATCATCGCCTATACCAGCGATCTGATGCACCTTGCGGCGGCAGGACTCTGCCTGGACTTTCCGCAAGCGATGAACCGCGCCTATACGGCCGGGGCATTTCGGGACTGTACCAGAATCGCAAAAATCAACCCCAAACTGTGGACGGAACTCTTTTTGTCCAATCGGGAGAACGTGATTTTAGAGATTGACCGCTACCAAAACAGTTTAAACCGGCTTCGGACGGCGATCGAGACGAACGATGCCGCAGCGCTGTCGGCGCTTTTAAAGACGGCGTCGGAAAATAAAGAGGCCATGCAGCAGGCAGAACCCGAAATATTATATCAGGAAAACAGAAAAGATAGGTGAACAAAATGAAAAATCTGCGTGTCAATCTTCCAGGACGGTCGTATGACATCCGTATCGAACACGGCTTGCTCCGCCGCGCCGGAGAAGAAATCCGTACCGTATATCAGGGAGAAAAAATTACCATTATCACGGACAGCAATGTCGGCCCTCTCTATGCCGGCGTTTTGCGTGCCTCGCTGGAGGAGGCAGGGTATCTGGTGCATACCTGTCAGATTCCGGCCGGAGAGGAGAGCAAGGATCAAAAACAGCTTTTTATGCTCTATGACGAGATGCTGGATTTTGGCATGACCAGGACGGACCTTGTGATTGCCTTGGGCGGCGGCGTTGTGGGCGATCTTGCCGGGTTCGCGGCGGCAACGCTGCTGCGCGGTATCCCGTTTGTGCAGATTCCCACCACCATTTTGGCACAGGTCGATTCCAGCGTGGGCGGCAAGGTTGCCATTGATCTGCCGCGGGGAAAAAACCTGGTCGGCGCGTTTTATCAGCCTAAAATGGTGCTGATGGATCCCTCTTGCCTGGAGACGCTGCCGGTTCGCAATCTTGCGGACGGCATGGCGGAGGTGATTAAGTACGGGGCGATCTGGGACGCAAAATTTTTTGCGATGCTGGAGCAGATTCAGAGCCGGGAAGAATTGTTTGCAAAAATTCCCGAAATCGTGTATACTAGTTGTGATATCAAACGCCGGGTGGTCGAAGAGGACGAGCATGACACCGGCGGCAGAATGATTTTAAACTTTGGACATACCTTCGGCCACGCCATCGAGAAGCAGTATGCCTATCAGACCTATACGCACGGCGAGGCCGTGGCAATCGGTATGGTGATGGCCTGTGCGTGGGGTGAAAAATGCCATATCACCGCGCCCGGCACACGGGAGCGGATGGAAAAGCTGCTCACTCAGTTCGGGCTGCCGATCCGTACCGAATTGACCGCCGAGGCACTGAAAGACGCCGTCTCTGTTGATAAAAAGGGAGAGGGCGGCAAGATTAACCTGATTTTACTGAAAGAAATCGGGTCGGTTTTGGTGAAAAAGGTGGACAAAGACGAATTTGCTTTGTCGTAAGATTGGGAGGAAACCATGGACGTTTTAACCATTGAGCCTAATATGCTGCGCGGCACCGTACAGGTTCCGCCGTCAAAGAGCGTTGCGCACCGCGCCATCATTGCGGCGGCGCTCTCACGCGGGGCGTGCCGGATTCAGAATATCGCGCCGTCAAAGGATATATTGGCAACGCTTGGGTGCATGAAGGCGCTCGGCGCTGCGTTTTTGACGGACGAAAAAGAGCATGCGGTCGTCTTTGAAAAGGCGGCGCCACGCAGAAGAAAGAAAGAGGCGGTGCTTTGCTGCGAAGAGAGCGGATCGACCCTGCGCTTTTTGATCCCGGTGGCGCTGCTCTGCGCAAAGACCGTCACCTTTGTGGGAAAGGGCCGTTTGATGCAGCGGCCGCAAACGCCGTATTTTTCGATCTTTGATAAAAAGGGAATTTCCTATCATATGGAGGGCGACCACTTGCGCGTCAGCGGTACGCTCACGGCCGGGCATTACGCATTGCCGGGCAATGTCAGCTCGCAGTTTGTGTCGGGGCTTTTGTTTGCCCTGCCGCAGCTTGCCGGTGACAGTGTGATTGAGATCACAACCGAGATGGAGTCAAAGGCCTATCTGGATCTGACGCTTTCGGTGCTGAAAGACTTTGGCATTTCGGTGACCCATGAAAATTATCGGCGGTTTTTGATTCCCGGCGGCCAGACATACCGCGCGTGTCCTTATACCGTGGAGGCGGATTATTCCCAGGCGGCGTTCTTTTTGGTTGCCGGTGCGCTGGGTTGTGATGTTCGGTGCAAGGGCTTGCGGCCGGACAGCCTGCAGGGCGATCGAAAGATTCTTTCTTTGATCGAAGAGACCGGCGCCAAATTAACAAGATTTTCAGACGGCAGCGTGAGAGCTGAACCGACCGCCCGGATGCACGGAATCGAAATTGACGCCGGAGAGATCCCGGATCTGGTTCCGATCCTGGCGGTGCTTTGCGCCTTTTTAAGGGGCGAGAGCCGCATCGTCAACGCAGGAAGGCTGCGCATGAAGGAGAGCGACCGTCTGGCGGCGATCGCGTCGGAGCTTGGCCGACTGGGCGCGCATATCAAAGAGGGAACGGATTCTTTAACCATTGAAGGATGCCAGACGCTGCACGGCGAGACGGTGTCCGCGTGGAACGATCACCGCATTGCGATGGCGCTTGCGATTGCGGCCTGCCGCTGTGAGGGTGCGGTTACGCTGACCGGCGCCAAAGAGGCGGTAAAGAAATCCTATCCCGATTTTTTTGCAGTATACCGGGCTTTGCAGCAGAGCAAAATGAAGTAGAAACCGAAGAAGGGCGGAGATCAGATGAACACCTGGGGTGAGCGAATCAAAATCAGTATTTTCGGAGAATCGCACGGCGAGGGAATCGGCGTTGTCATAGACGGGATTCCGGCCGGGACAGAACTGGATATGGAAGAAATCGAGCGGGAGATGCAGCGGCGTGCGCCGGGCAGAAATGCGATGTCAACGGCGCGCAGCGAGGCGGATCAGGTGCGGATTCTGTCCGGATTTTTTCAGGGCAGAACGACCGGCACACCGCTTGCCGGTGTGATTTTTAACACCAACACGCGATCTAGAGACTACACACCGGAGCTGTTGCGGCCGGGTCATGCGGACTATACCGGGTTTGTCAAGTACGGCAGCGCACATGATTGGCGCGGCGGCGGCCATTTTTCCGGCAGAATCACGGCGCCGCTGGTGTTTGCCGGCGCGGTGGCAAAGCAGGTTTTATTAAAGCACGGCATTGTGATCGGGGCGCATATCAAAACGCTGGGTACGATCGAGGATACGCCGTTTGACGCGGTGCATTTGACAAAAGAAGATTTGCAAAAACTAAGAGACCGTGCATTCCCGGCACAAAGCGAAGAAAGCGCCGCGGCAATGCAGGCCTATATTTTAGAAAAGAAACAAGAGCTTGATTCCGTCGGCGGCGTGATTGAGTGCGGTATGGTCGGACTGCCGGCCGGGCTTGGCGATCCGTTTTTCGGGTCGGCGGAGAGCCGGATTTCCTCGATGATGTTTTCCATCCCGGCAGTGAAGGGCGTTGCGTTCGGCGAGGGGTTTCACTTTGCCGCAATGACCGGCAGCGAGGCTAACGATGCCTTTTATACTGAGGATGGCATCGTCAGGACAAAAACCAACCATAACGCCGGGATTAACGGCGGTATCACCAATGCAATGCCGATTGTCTTTACGGTTGCGGTAAAGCCGACGCCGTCCATTGCAAAGCCGCAGCAGACGGTGAACATCAAAACCATGGAAAACACAGAACTTTCGATTCACGGACGGCACGATCCCTGTATTGTGCACCGCGCGGTACCGGTGGTGGAGGCCGGCGCCGCAATCGCAGTTTTGGATATGTTAAGCAGCAGGCAGGAGAGATTTTAGTGAGAGATTTAAGAGAACTCAGAGATGAAATCGACCGCATTGACCGGCAGCTGCTCCCTCTTTTTATTGAGCGGATGGAGCTTTGCGGTGCGGTCGCAGACTATAAAATGGAGAACGGGCTGCCCGTACTGGACGCCGCACGGGAAAAACAGGTGCTCAAAGAAAAACAGGCGCTTTTGACAAAGCCCGGCTATGACGAGGCGGTGTATGAATTTTTCAGCTCGGTTATGGCAATCAGCCGCGGTTTGCAGGCGAAAAAAATCAAGGATGTAAAAAAGGAAGAAGAATTTCATGCGTATTTTACGCGGCTTCGGGATCGGGCGGCGCACCCTGCCATCTGCTATTTCGGCACCAAGGGGTCATACAGTGAGGCGGCGGCAATCCGATACTTCGGCGAGGGCGAGACGCGGTTTTGCGCCGACAGCTTTGGAGGGGCGTTTGCGGCGCTGGCCGAGCAGCGCGCCGACTATGCCGTTGTCCCGATCGAAAATTCATCCACCGGCGCCATCGCGGAGGTCATGGATCTTTTAGAGCGCTGCGGATGCTATATGGTCGGCGAGGTGCATCTGCCGATTTGCCACTGTCTGCTTGCCAAGGCAGGCACCGCGGTCGGCGATATCAAAACCGTGTATTCCCACGAACAGGGGCTGCTGCAGTCCAAGGACTATCTGAAATCCCTGGGCGATGTCAGACAGGAGGTCTGCTGCAGTACGGCGATGAGCGCAAGAATGGTCGCCGAGAACGACGATCCGACCGTTGCCGCGATTGCCGGACGGCAGAACGCGGCACTCTACGGGTTAACGGTTCTGAAAGAGAATGTCAACACCAGCGCGCAAAATACAACGCGCTTTGCCGTGGTTGCCAAACGGCCGGAGAACAGTGCGGCATGCAATAAAATCAGTATCGCGTTTACCTTGGCGCACGAATGCGGCGAGCTTTATCGGGTGCTTTCCTGCTTTGTGCGGGGCGGACTGAATCTTTTAAAGCTGGAATCCAGGCCGATCCCCAATCAGCCGTTTTCGTACATGTTTTTTGTGGACTACAGCGGAAATCTGTCTGATCCGCATGTCAGATCGGTGACCGAGGCCGTGATTGCGGAAACGCAGCGGTTTAAGCTGCTCGGAAACTATCCGGCAGGATCGGTAAAGGAGCCGGAGCAGTCATGAGAGATATTATTTTAATCGGTATGCCGGGATCGGGAAAGACCACGGTTGCAAGGCTTTTGGCAAAGCGGCTCAATCGCCCGTTTGTCGATGTGGACGCCGAGATTGTGCGGTATGCCAAAAAGAGCATCGCGGATATTTTTGCCGATGAGAAAGAAGAGGGGTTTCGGAAAATAGCGACCCGT
>URTH01000126.1 GCA_900550775.1 uncultured Eubacteriales bacterium
CATGGGTGGCGGCCCCGGTGGCGGTGGCGGCATGGGCGGCGGCCCCGGCGGCGGTGGCGGTGCGCCCGGCGGCGGAGGTGGCAGATGATGACACCTTTGATCGAATTTAAAGACGTCTATAAAATTTATCACATGGGCGACTCTGAGGTGCATGCCATTGACGGCATTTCCATGAGCGTGCAAAAGGGCGAATTTTTAGCCATTGTCGGACAGTCCGGCAGCGGAAAATCCACCTGTATGAACATCATCGGCTGTCTGGACGTGCCGAGCCGCGGACAATACTTTTTAGACGGCAGGGACGTCAGCCAGATGAACGATGACGAACAAGCCGAAATCCGCAACAAAAAGCTTGGATTTATTTTTCAGCAGTACAACCTGATTCCAAAGCTTACCGTACAGCAAAACGTGGAACTCCCGCTCCTCTATGCAGGGCTCAGCGATAAAGAACAAGCCAGGCGCGCGCTGCTCTCCTTAGAACGGGTCGGGCTTCGGGACAAGGCAAAAAACATGCCGTCCCAGCTCTCCGGCGGACAGCAGCAGCGTGTCTCCATTGCACGGGCGCTTGCCGGTGATCCTTCCATTATCCTTGCGGATGAGCCCACCGGCGCTCTGGATTCCAAAACCGGGAAAGAGGTGCTCGGATTTTTAAAAAAGCTGCACAGTGAGGGAAACACCATCGTTTTAATTACCCACGATAACACCATTGCCGCACAGGCAGAGCGCGTCATCCGCATTCACGACGGACGGATCATCTATGACGGCGCCGCAGATATCACAAAATTTGCGTCGGTTGCACATGCCGGCGACAGTGAGGAGGCGTCAGGCCTATGCGTTTAACAAAATCGTTTCTGCTGGCTCTGTCTAACATTATGTATGACAAGATGCGTTCCTTTCTCACCATGCTGGGTATCATTGTGGGCGTTGCCGCCGTCATCATTCTGATTAGTCTGATGAACGGTATGAGCAACATGATCACCGAGCAATTTGAGGAAATCGGAACGACCTCGATCACCGTGAGCGTGCAGGATCGCGGCGGCAGCCGTACCGTCTATGAGGATGACATCTACGCTCTGCGCGACGAAAACCCGTCGCTGCTATCCGGCGTATCGCCCACGGTCTCGATCGCCCCGGCAATCATCAAACTGTCCGGCGACAGTGACGACATCACCAGCAGTGCAACCGGCGTGAGCGAGGAATACGCCTCGATGAAAAAGCTGAATGTGACAAACGGACGGTTTTTAAGCTATATGGACATGAAGGAAAACGCCAAGGTTTGCGTCATCGGCACTTATATCCAAAAGGAGCTCTTTGGTACGGCCTCTCCGCTCGGCAACAGCATTAAGCTAAACGGCATTCCCTACACCGTTGTGGGAATTTTGGAGGAAAAGGACGATTCGCAAAGCGGCGGTGCAGACGATGCCGTGTATATCCCCTACACCACCGCCTCACGCGTCTCCCGTAACAGTTATATCAGCAGCTACACCTTAACCGCGGTTTCGGATTCCGTGGTTGAAGAGGCCTCTGACCTGATCGAAGCCGAGCTGATGAAAAAAATCGGTGACGATGACTACTATACCGTATCCACGCTGACGCAGGTTTTGGATATGGCAACCGAGATGCTGGATAAGATGAAAATCTTATTGGTTTGCATTGCCGGCATTTCCCTTTTGGTCGGCGGCATCGGCATCATGAACATCATGCTGGTATCGGTCACCGAGCGTACCCGTGAAATCGGCATCCGAAAGTCACTGGGCGCCAAAAGCGGCGCGATCATGTCCCAGTTTGTCATTGAGGCCGGCACCGTCAGCGGTGTAGGCGGCATTTTGGGCATCATCGTCGGCGCGGTTGTCGCCGTCGTTGCCGGCAAGCTGCTGGGGCTGACCGCCACGCCCTCGCTCGGCGCCATTGCCATCGCCTTCGGCGTATCGGTCGGCATCGGTATTCTGTTTGGCTATCTGCCGGCGAAAAACGCGGCAAAGCTGAATCCGATCGACGCCCTGCGTCATGAATAAACAATACATCAAACAGTTCCGAAATAACGCCGATTAAGGCGGATTCGGATTGCGAACATCAGGTTCATGAAACTATCAAAAGAAACGGAGTGTTCCCCTTTTATGAAACGCATTTTATCCCTTTTTCTTTGTATTTTCCTGCTTGGCAGTTTTACGCCGGTCTTTGCAAATGAGGTGCAAAGCGGTGTTTTGGATCTGCTCAGCGAGCTTTCTATCATGCAGGGCGACCCGGACGGCAACATGCGCCTTGACGATGCGGTGACCCGTGCGGAGTTCACCAAGGCAGCCATTGCCAGCTCCGCCTATCGCAACAGTGTTGCGTCAAACCTTTCGATCTCTCCATTCCCGGACGTCACCTATCAGCACTGGGCAGCGCCCTACGTACGGGTCGGCGTCACCAACGGACTGATCAGCGGCTATCCGGACGCAACCTTCCGCCCGGATGACGGCGTTCTCTTTGAAGAGGGCGTTACCATTATGCTCCGCATCCTCGGCTACACCGACAGTGATTTCGGCGTTTCCTGGCCTTACGGCCAGATTGGCATGGCCAACAACCTTGAAATGACGAAAAACATGGACATCTCCGCCGGTCAGGTCATGAACCGCGGCCAGGTTGCGCAGCTGATTTATAACACTCTCTCGGTAAAAACCAAAGGACAAAACACGCAGCTTGCCGCCGAATTTGATGTACAAATTCAGGACGATGTCACCTTGATCGCGGACAGCAAGGACGATGCTTCCATTGCGTCGGATGAGGTATTTACCAGCAGCGGAACTCTAAAAATCAAGGACGGCTTTGACCGCTCGCTGCTTGGCCAAAAAGGAGAGGCTGCCATCAAAAACGGCAACAAACTTTTATCCTTTACAACCGACTCTTCGGGCAGTCCTGCCGAGGATTATGTGGTCTACTCGGTACTTCAGAACACGGTAATGGCATACCGCAACAAAACGCTCTCGCAGGTTACGATTGACGACAGTACCACAACCTATAAGGGAAAGAATCAAACCACCTTCGGCGCCGTAAAATCCTCATTGGAGATGGGCGATATCCTGCGTGTGAAGCGAAACGGCAGCGAAATCGATTCAATCACCTGTCAAAAAGGAAACCTGGAGGGGCCTGTCACGGTACACACCTCCGGCTTTGGTGCCTCCTGGGGGCTTGATGATACCACAACCGTCATGAGAAACGGCGAAAGCGCCTCGCTCTCCTTGCTGCAAAATTATGATATTGCCTACTATCTGCCGGATTTAAATCTGGTTTTGGCATACAGCGACAAGGTGACCGGCGTTTATGAAAAGGCGATGCCGAACAAGGATATGCCAAGCTCTGTTACCATCTCCGGCAAGGAGTACGAACTAGAGGGCGGCGACGCTTTCAAAAAGCTCTCCTCCGGCGGCAGCTACTCCTTGGGTGATACCGTGACGGCACTGCTCGGCAAGGACGGAAAGATTGCGGACGTCATCACCGCCACCGCAGCAGACGGCGGCGACGTGGTCGGATATATCACCGAAAGCGGCCGTAAGACGTTCCAGTCCGGCACTGTCGATACCTATACCGGGTATTACATCAAAATCGTCACGCCGGAGGGAAAGACGGCCGAATACACAACCGCAAAGGATTATAGCGGCAGCAAGAACAAGGTTGCAAAGATCACCATTTCCGGCGGTGACGCGAAGGTCTCCGTCATCAGCAGCGTCGGCAAAAGCAAAGTCAGCGGCACCTTTTCATGGAGCACCAAAAAGCTTGGCAGCTATGCCGTCGCCTCTGACGCAGCAATTTTAGACATCGGCACCAGCGATGCATACAGCACCGGCATCTACGCCACCGTTTTTCCGCAGCGACTGGATCAGGTAAAAATCAACGCAGAACAAGTTCTGTACTACGATACGGACAGCACCGGCGCCATCAACCGAATGATTTTGAAAAATGTAACCAATGACGGTTACTCCTTCGGACTGATGACCGCCGCCTCCAGTACGCAAAAGACCGTTTCCGGTTCGTATCAATATCTGGTTGACGGTCAGCTTTATGCACTGAATACCAACGGCCGCAGCTTTGGCGTATCGGCCGGCAACGGCATTATGATCGGCGGCAATTTAAATAACCCGGATTCCATCAGCAAACTCAGCACGGTTACAGAGGCAATCAAAGGCATTACCGCATCCAAGCTGACTACCGCTTCCACCTCTTATCCGATCAGTTCCAATGTTTCGGTCTATCGGAAAAGCACTCTTTATGACGCGGATTATGTAAAGATTCCGATTACCGACATCATCGGGGGCAGTGAGCATTACACCGCCTACTACGATAAACTGCCAAGCTCCGGCGGACAGATTCGTGTGATTGTAGTCTATTAAACTTAAGACATACAAAAAGCTGCGTGAAAGAGCAAACGCTCTTTCACGACAGCTTTTTTGATATGCACGCACCATAGTCCGTGTGCCTTTTTGATATTTATGATTTTCGATATCCAAACACAATGCGGTCTAAATCCGCATAATCCTTTTTGACGGTCACCTGCAAAAACCCTTGCCGCTCCATCAGTGCAGCGACCGCACCGCCCTGATCGTACCCAATCTCGAAGGCCAAAAGACCGCCGCTTTGCAGAGGCGCGTCCGAAACGATACGCCGATAAAAATCCAGCCCGTCCGCACCGCCGTCCAAGGCAGCCATCGGCTCAAAATCCCGTACCTCACGCTGCAATGCGCCGATGACATCGCGGCGGATATACGGCGGATTTGAAACAATCACGTCCGGCGTTTTTACATCGGGCATGTCTTTCATAATGTCAAGACAAAGCGTTGTCATACGCGCATCCACGCCGCAGCGCTTTGCGTTAAGCGCAGTAACCTCCAGCGCAGCGGCGGAACAATCAATGGCAGCAACCGAAATATTCGGGTTATAATGCGCCAGCGAAATCCCGATACATCCGCTGCCGCTGCCAATATCCCAGACGTTGATTTTCTTTTCCTTTGGCAGCACCCCCAAAACCGTCTCAACCAAAAGCTCCGTTTCCGGACGGGGAATCAAGGTTGATCGGTTGACGACAAAATCAAGATCCATAAACAGGCAATGCCCCAAAATATACTGCATCGGCTCTCCGCCGATGCGGCGCTTTGCCATGGCATACGCCGTTTCGTAATCAGCCGCCGAAACTTCATTTCGTCCCAAAAGCAGCTGTGTTTTGTCCAAATGCAATACATGCATCAGAATCTGATCCGCACACGCCGCCGGGCTTTCTGTGCCGGCATGATGCAGCGCATCGCGCAGACTCTTCCGCAGCTCCTGCAATCCGAATCCGCCCTCCATTACCATAGATCCTCTTCTTTATTTTCGGGGATTACCGCTTTTAAGGCAGTGATTGCAACCTCAATCATAGAATCGTCCGGCTCACTGGTGGTAATCCGCTGAAACCACAGTCCGGGCGCGCTGATCGCATGGGTCAGCACATTGTCCCGACGGCCGGCATACTTGATAATCTCATACGAAATCCCGGCAACGACCGGGAGCAGCAAAAGCCGCAGAATCATTCTGGTAATCACCCACGGAATCGCCGCAAGATGCGCACCGATCACCGGGATTGCCCGAAACGCCTCTTCA
>URTH01000127.1 GCA_900550775.1 uncultured Eubacteriales bacterium
AACCTCTGAAATATCAGTATAATAGAATAGGAATGGAATGGTGAAAGCATAAGCAGCGAATGTGCTGTGCAGCCGTTTCAAAATTTTGCCATGCGGCGGAATGGAGAATACGTTTATGATTAAAACGATTGGTGTATTGACAAGCGGCGGCGATGCCCCCGGCATGAATGCAGCGGTACGTGCCGTTGTCCGTGCAGCTCTGAAAAAGGGCATGACAGTATATGGCGTAAAGCGTGGCTACTGTGGTCTGCTGGAAGACGATATTGAGCCGATGGACGAAATGAGTGTAGCAGGAATCATCAGCCGCGGCGGTACTATGCTGTACACCGCAAGAAGTGCAGAGTTCCGCACCGAACAGGGCGTTCTGAAAGCAAAGGCTACCTGTGAAAAGTACGGTCTGGAAGGTCTGGTCGTTATCGGCGGTGACGGTTCGTTCCGCGGTGCCGCAGATCTGTCTGCACACGGCATTCTGTGTGTAGGTCTGCCGGGTACCATTGACAACGATATTGCCTGCACAGATTACACCATTGGTTATGATACCGCAATGAACACTGCAATGGAACTGATGGACAAGCTGTCGGATACTAGCCAGTCCCACTATCGCTGCAGCGTTGTTGAGGTTATGGGCCGTGGTGCTGGTTACATTGCACTGAATACCGGTGTGGCTTCCGGTGCACTGGAGATCATCACCAAGGAAAAGCCCTATGATCTGGACAAGATCGCGAAGAAGATGATGGAATTCAAGGCAAGAGGCAAGCAGAACTTCATTATCGTTGTTGCAGAAAACATCGGTCATTCCGAAGAGATCTGCAAGCTGATCCAGGAAAAGACTGGTATCGAATCCCGTGCGACCATTTTGGGTCACGTACAGCGTGGTGGTTCTCCGACAGTCCGCGACCGTGTAGCAGCAACAGAAATGGGCTACTATGCTGTAGAACTGCTGGAACAGGGCATCGGTAACCGTGTTGTCGGCATGCAGGGCGGCAAGGATCCCTTTAACCGCGGCACCTATCCGTGGAGAGCGGTGGACATCGAGCTTTTGGATTGGGTTAAAAAACTGACGGCAATCAGAAAAAACACGGATTGTCTGCGCCGCGGCCGGTTTGAGACCGTTTTTGCCGAGGGCGGCGTCTATGGATATCTGCGGTATTTTGAGGGAGAATGTGATGTGTTTGGCAGTCCTGCGGACGGTACGGCGGCACTGTGCCTTATCAACCGTGACGGCACGGAAAAAGAGGTTGCGGTATCGATTTCAAAATTGAAAAACGCGGTCTTTTATGACGCATTTTCGATGGAGAGAAAAATATTGGGCGAGATAAAAGAAACGTTTGTGCTCCCTCCGTATACGGCGCAGCTGTGGATCAAAGGAAAAAGCGGCGGCAGAAACAATGTGGATCGCTAAACAAAAGAAAAAAGGAGAACGACAGATGGAACAATGGCTTTCTTGGGCAATGGAAATCCAGAGTCTGGCACAGGCCGGGCTGGCTTATACGAATAACGTATATGATATTGAGCGGTATGAACGTCTGCGCCGGATCGCGGCAGAAATGATCGAAAAAAAGACGGAAATTCCAATGGAAAAGGTAGAAGGTCTGTTTTGTAATGAAACAGGCTATCAGACGCCGAAGATCGATACACGGGCAGCCGTTTTTTTAGAAGATAAAATTTTACTGGTGCACGAAAACAACGGTACCTGGGCACTGCCCGGCGGTTGGTGTGACGTACTGGAGTCGGTGGGATCCAACACAAAAAAAGAGGTGCTGGAGGAAACCGGACTTGATGTGGAGCCGGTAAGCATCATCGCGGTGCAGGATCGGAACCGGCATAATTTGCCGGTTTATGCCTATGGGGTTTGTAAAATTTTTGTAATGTGTAAGCTGCTTGGCGGCACATTTACAAAAAACAGCGAAACGACCGAAACACGGTATTTTTCACGCGATGAGCTGCCAAAAAACCTGGCAGAAGAAAAAACAAACCGCGATCAGATTGCCATGTGTTTTGACGCACACCGCCAAACAAACTGGAAAACACTGTTTGACTAAGCAATATTTTGCTGAAAACTGACTTTTGCATAAATTTATTCGTCAAGGAGAATATTTTCTGCCGTTTCAACACCGCACGCCTTGCAATAGGTACGAATTATTTCGATAAGGCAATCCTTTTGCGAACCATTTAATTGTTCGATCGCTGCATGCAATGCCGTTTCTATATCATTGGACGATGTCCCAAATAACAGATAAAATCTGCATTCACATGTAAGGCTTTGCAAACTTGAACCAATCTGGGAAGCGACAGACCGTAAAGACCGCGTTCGATATTTGATACGTGGGTTCCGTTACAAACATCGATCATTTCTGCAAAGGAATCCTGCGATAAATTCCTTTTTTGCCGTATTTCTTTGATCCGTTTTCCCAATGCGGCGTTGAGAATATCATCTTTTTCCATACAATCCCTCCTAATAATTTTTACCGTTTTCGATAGTCTGAAGGCCTCCCGGTTAGGGAGGCCTTATCAATTAGTTCTTTTTCAGGTATGCGGTAATCTTGTCGCCCATTTCACAGGTGCCGAGGAGCGTTCCGCCCTCGTCCATAATGTCCGCTGTGCGGAAACCGTCATTCAAAACGCGGGTAACCGCGTCCTCAATGCACTTTGCCTCTTCCATCAGTCCAAAGCTGTCACGCAGCATCATGGCACAGGATAAAACGGTTGCAATCGGGTTTGCCTTATTCTGACCGGCAATATCCGGCGCACTGCCGTGAATCGGTTCGTACATCCCTCGCGTGCTGCTGCCGAGCGAGGAGGAGGGGAGCATACCGATCGATCCGGTGGTCATGCTGGCCTCGTCGGATAAAATATCGCCAAACATATTCTCTGTCACAATCACGTCAAACTGAGAGGGATTGCGCACCAGCTGCATCGCACAGTTGTCAACCAGCATATCCTCATAGGTGACGTCCGGGTACTCTTTTGCGAGGGCGTGCATGGTCTCGCGCCATAGTCTTGACGTTTCAATCACGTTGGCCTTGTCCACACTGGTGACCTTCTTCCGGCGTTTTTGCGCCATAGCAAAGGCAACACGGCCGATTCTTTCGATCTCTTTTTTGGAATATTCCAGCTCGTCATAAGCGACCTCGCCCATCTCGCCGCCGTCCTTGCGGCCGCGCTTGCCAAAGTAAAGACCGCCGGTCAGTTCGCGGACAATCACCAAATCAATGCCGTCTTTCGAGATTTCCGGCTTTAACGGGCACGCGTCTGCCAGTGCGGCATGCAATTTGGCAGGGCGAATATTGGCAAACAGCCCCAGTCTGCTCCGCAGGCCGAGCAGCGCTTTCTCCGGCCGTTTGTCGCCGGGGAGCGTGTCCCATTTGGGGCCGCCGACCGCACCTAAGAGAACGGAATCCGCCTTTAATGCGGTCTGTACGGATTCTTCCGGCAGCGGTACGCCGCACGCGTCAATCGCGCAGCCGCCGGCCAAGATATCCGTATAGACAAAGGTATGTCCAAACAGGGTGCCGATTTGGTTTAAAACCTTTTCGGCCTCTGTTACGATTTCCGGGCCGATGCCGTCACCTTTTACTACTGCTAACTCTATCTTCATTCCTTTACGCTCCTTTGATGGAATTTAACAATCCGTTTTTCTCAATAATTTCCTTAATAAATGCAGGAAACGGTTCTGCCTGATACTGCTCGCCGCGGGTTAAATTATAGATGATACCGCTGTCAAAATCAATTTCCACCTCGTCGCCGTCCTGGATATGCTCCGAAGCCTCGCGGCATTCCATAATCGGCAGTCCGATATTGATGGCGTTGCGGTAAAAAATGCGGGCAAAGGTGGCCGCAATCACGCAGGCGATGCCGGATGCCTTAATGGCGATCGGCGCATGTTCTCTTGACGAGCCGCAGCCAAAGTTGTTGTGGGCAACCATGATGTCTCCTTTTTTTACTTTTTTGGTAAAGTCTGCGTCAATATCCTCCATACAGTGCGCCGCAAGCTCGGACGGAACCGAGGTGTTTAAATACCGCGCCGGAATAATGACATCGGTATCCACGTTGTCCATATACTTATGCACGCTGCCTTTTGCTTTCATGGTAAAACCTCCTTCATTAAAGTGCGTCCGGGGACGTGATAAAGCCGCTGACTGCCGATGCGGCGGCAACGGCCGGGCCGGAGAGGTAAACCTCGGATTCCGGGTGACCCATTCTGCCGACAAAGTTGCGGTTGGTGGTGGCAATGGCGCGTTCGCCCTTTGCCAAAATGCCCATGTGGCCGCCGAGACAGGGGCCGCAGGTCGGGGTGGATACCACGCAGCCGGCGTCTAAAAAGATGTCAAACAATCCCTCATGCATAGCCTGTTTATATATTTTCTGGGTGGCAGGAATGATGATGGCACGGACATTTTTGGCAATGTGTCTGCCCTTTAACACCGCAGCGGCGGCGCGCAGATCCTCAATCCGCCCGTTGGTGCAGGAACCGATCACGCACTGGTCAATTTTGACCTCGCCCACCTCATCAATGGTACGGGTATTCTCCGGCAGATGCGGAAATGCAACCGTCAGCTTGATTTTGCTGAGATCAATATCGTAAACCGTCGTATATTCCGCATCATCATCCGCTTTGTAGGCGGTAAAGGGACGGCTGACCTTATCTTTTATATAAGAAAGCGTCACATCGTCCACTTCAAAAATACCGTTTTTGCCGCCGGCCTCAATCGCCATGTTCGCCATGGCAAGGCGGTCGTCCATGGACAGGTTTTTCAGCCCGTCTCCGCCGAACTCCATCGACTGGTATAGTGCGCCGTCCACGCCGATCATGCCGATAATGTGCAAAATCACATCCTTGCCGGAAACCCATTTTCCGGGCTTGCCGGTCAGGTTAAAGCGCAGCGCGGAGGGAACCTTAAACCACGCCTTGCCGGAGGCCATACCGGCCGCCATGTCGGTGCTGCCCACGCCGGTCGAAAACGCGCCGAGTGCGCCGTACGTACAGGTGTGCGAATCGGCGCCGATCACGGCCTCGCCGGGGGCAACCAGCCCTTTTTCCGGCAGGAGGGCATGTTCGATGCCCATGTCACCGACATCGTAGAAGTTGGTGACGGTATGGGCGTCTGCAAATTCGCGGCAAAGCTTGCAGTGCTCCGCCGATTTGATATCCTTATTGGGAGTAAAGTGATCCAATACAATTGAAATTTTGTCCTTGTCAAAAACGTCGGTAAAGCCGTTTGATTCAAATTCTTTAATGGCAACCGGCGTGGTAACGTCATTGCCGAGTACCATATCCAAATCCGCACGGATCAATTGTCCGGCTTTGACACTGTCAAGGCCTGCGTGTGCGGCAAGAATTTTTTGCGTCATGGTCATTCCCACGGTAAATGCCTCCTTCATCGGGCAAAAGTCCCGGTTTTTATGCTTTTAAAATTGCGCCGGTGGACGCCGAGGTCACCAGCTTTGCGTATTTTCTCAAAACGCCGTCCTTAATCGGCGGTTCTTTCGGAACAAAGTTTTCGCGGCGCTTTTTAAGTTCCTCATCCGATACCTGCATCGAGATCGTTCCGGCCGGAATATCAATCGAG